>JAFZGR010000151.1 GCA_017555325.1 Alphaproteobacteria bacterium
ACATTACTATGAGAGAGGGGAATATGCAAATTAAGCAGAAAGAACACGGGCGAAGCATGGTAGAAATGCTGGGAGTCTTAGCTGTTATCGGTGTATTAACGATAGCCGCTGTTGGAGGATATCGCTATGCATTTAATAAATATCAGGCGAATCAGGTTTACAAAGATATCAAGCTGATACAAATCAATCTGATATCTAAAACGGATGGTGTTCCGTATGAGTGGGAAGAATTTGAAGAAGATTTACCGAGTCCCTATACATATTTTATCCGGCGGGATAAAGCCCACAATGATTTTGTGTTGATAGAAGCAGTTGAAAAGAACATCTGTATTCATTTAAACCGATTAGCCCAAGATGCTGGCGAACTGACACTTTATACAATGGATAATCTGCCGATGGATTGTTTGGCAGATACGCAGGAAGTTGTTGTTTCCTTTAACGGTGAAGAACAGCTGATACCGTGTGCCGATAACAATGAATGTCCGAATCAGGAGGGGATATATTGTAATGAAGAGGAAGAAATTTGTCAGGCATGCGGGTTTGACGAACGGCTGAACGATGATGAAAACGGTTGTATCGATTTATGTGCCGATAGAGGCGATGAAAAAATAACATCCTGCAAGATAGAGGCAGAAGAAATCGGATGGTGTTGTCGGTATGATGAATTTTGCAGTGAAACGAAAGCAGGGGAATGTGTTCCATCGGATGGGGCATGTATCTATACGTTTTTTGATACCGATATGAGTTTTGGGTACACTACGGATTGTAGTTATTCTGTTCAAGAGGTAAAAAGTGTCGTAGAAAAAAAATACGAAACAGATTGTTCCTATACAGTTAGTTCTACAGGAGAGGTAAAGCCAGCTACACAATGTATAAATTCAAATCAATATTGTTTTTTAAATTGGACAGCACAAGCATGGAAAAAAGGAGAAACTGTCCCGACAGCAAAAAATGACACAACAGGAACATTATATGGAAAATGTCAATGGTTGATACGGTCGGGAGATCCGATTATAGCATATAGTGAAACGTTCACGGCAACAGAAACAGTCATACATCCCCAAAAGAAGTGCGGAAGTTCAGATAAATATTGTGCGTTAAATTGGACGAAATCGTCATGGGGAAAAGGAGAAACGGTACCAACGGCAAGTGCAGGAGCGACAGGAACACTGTATGGCAAGTGTCAAAGATTACCGGTTTTTTATACGCATCCATATTTTGAGCAAGTAGTAGATAATAATAGAATATTTAAGTTAGAAAAGAAATGTCCGCCGAAGATGTACTGCTATTTACAGTGGAAAGATATCAATTGCACGGCAGCGGGAGCAGGTATAACGGGCAAAGTGTATGGGGCATGTGCGTTATGGGACGAAAAGAACACGACATGTCCGAAACCGGCAGAAGAATGAGAAAAATTAAGCAAGAAAGGAGAAAAGAAATGAAAAGAAAAACGTTGATAATGGGACTTATCGGATTGATCATACTTCAACCGATAAATGTTCAGGCAGCAGATTGTGCGAATGGGGCAGGTACAGAAATTAAAGGAAATGATCATGGAGCATATTGTCTGTCAAAAGCTACAATGAATTGGTGGAGTGCACACGCATGGTGTGATGCAATTGGGATGAAACTGGCTCCATTGAGTGAATGTGAGTGTCGTGATGAATCCAAGTGTGATATGATGAAACAGTGTCCGAATTTATATAATACGGGAAGTTCATGGGTATGGACTACAACTCCAAGTAATAGCAGCGCCGCCTATCGCGTTAATCTCAATAATGGTGATGTGGACTCACTCGCACGAACCTACTACGGCAACGCCTTATGTTTATAACCCCGCTTTTAAAATACTACTTTAAGTAGAATAAATCCGCCTATCCTAAATGGTATTTTGTGAGATAATGAAAGTTCAGTATTTTTAATTTTGTGCTAGCTTGGATTGATATTTGGTTTTTGTTTATCATCAATTGGTTTTACGCTTACTGGCACAATGATGAACTTGTTTTAATATCTTGGAGAGAGAAACAGTATTTTTATGATAAAAAACTTGATTTTTTCATTATGATGTCATACAATACGCATAAGAAAGTGAGGCTAAAATGATTAATTCCTCTTATGACGTTATTGTTGTTGGTGGTGGACATGCTGGATGTGAAGCCTGTGCGGCGGCAGCACGGGTTGGGGCAAAAACACTTCTTATCACACATTTGATTAACACAATTGCCGATATGTCATGTAATCCTGCTATTGGCGGGTTAGGTAAAGGAACGCTTGTTCGGGAAATTGATGCATTAGACGGATTAATGGGCAGAGTTATAGATGAAACAGGTATTCAATTCAGAATGTTAAATCAGTCAAAAGGTCCGGCGGTTCAAGGTCCCCGAGCTCAAGCAGATAAATTGGCATATCAACGTTATATGCAGGAGATTTTAAAATCTTATCCGAATTTAGATATTTTGGAAGCCTCTGTTAATGATATTTTATCGGAAAACGGTCGAGTAACTGGTGTTATTGCTGATGAAAAACGTATTTTGGCCCGTTGTGTTATCA
>JAFZGR010000152.1 GCA_017555325.1 Alphaproteobacteria bacterium
CGCAAATTGTTCGTGTTTTAACGGATAAACGTTCATCTGATTCGCAAGTTTATGAATTTCCGCAAGTTTGTCCTGTTTGTGGATCTCGTGCTGTTCGGGAAGGAGAAGATGCTGTCACTTTTTGTTCTGGTGGACTTTATTGTCCGGCACAGCAAATAGAAGCGCTGAAACATTTTGTCTCCAAAGATGCGTTGGATATTGATGGTTTAGGAGATAAAAATATAGAACTTTTGTTTGAAAAAGGATGGGTTAAAAATACAGATGATTTATTAAATCTGCAAAAAAATCACGAATTGGAATTAATCGGATTAACTGGATGGGGACTAAAATCCGCTAATAATTTATTTGATGCCATTAATAAAGTTAAATCCGGTGTTTCGTTAGATCGATTTATTTATGCGATTGGGATTCGAGAAGTGGGAGAAGCAACCGCCCGTCTGTTGGCACATAATTATATTTCTTGGTCAAATTTTCAATCTGCCATGGGTTCCGATTCGGCATTGGAACAATTATTACACATTGAAGGTATCGGACCGATAATGGCACAATATATTGTTGATTTTTTTCAAGAAGAACACAATTGTCAACTGTTGAACCAATTAAGTCGGCAAATCAATATAACGGATTATGTTGCACCAATAAAAAAAGAAACACCACTTTCCGGAAAAAGTATTGTTTTTACGGGAACACTTGAAACAATGACCCGTGCAGAAGCCAAAGCAAAAGCACAATCGGCAGGGGCAAAAGTTGTCAGTTCTGTTTCGGCAAAAACTGATTATGTTGTTGTTGGAGTTAATGCAGGAAGCAAGCAAACAGAAGCAGAAAAATTGAATATTAAGCAAATATCTGAAAAAGAATTTAATCAAATGCTTGACGTATAAAAAAAAACAGGATAGACTAGAAAAGAACATATACAATGAGGGGCAGAAAATGACAGAACAGAATAATAATACCACCATTGAAGATGAATTAGAAGAATATTTATCCAAGCAGGAAGAAACATCTATTGAAAAACGTCCAAGTGTCTTGGAAGGGGATTTGTTAAGTAAAATTGCTGCTGAAGATATTGAAAATGAAAAAAAAGATAAGCAAAAAAAAGTAAAAAAACAGGTTTCATTTTCAAAAGTTTTTCAAATTACATTAATGAGATGTACTTTGTTTTTAGATAGATCAAAACATAAATACGCATCTGTTTTTCGTACTTTGGGTATTTTATGGAGCTTTTTTATCAGCATAGTTTATGTTGGTGGTATCTGTTCGGCCATTGTTCTTGTTAGTGTTTATATGAACTATCCGAATTATGTAAAAAAATATTTCCAAGAAAATGGCATTCAGGCAACATATGATTTAGATAGTTATTCTTTTTCTAAAATTGTTTTAAAAAATATTAAGGATAAGGATAAGGCTTATTCTATCCAAAAGGTGACAATCAGTTCCAGTTTTTCAGATTTTTTACGTAAAAAAATTAAATCCGTTGTGTTAGATAATGTTGTTATCGATGCAAAAGAGAAAAAAGATAAATTGGAAGTCGGTCATTTGGCCAAATTGTTGATACAATTAAATAAATCCTCTCAAAGGGGATATCATATCGGGTCTATTTCAATTTCTAAAGCCGTAATGAACATTAAAGGTGAAAAATATACGTTACCGATTCAATTTTCTATGAATGGTTTTTATGAAAATAATACAAGTGTTAGTATTCCGCTAAGCATTAAACAAGATTATATGAATATCAGTGGTATGCTTTCCCTTAGTGGAAATGCACAAGCCTTAGATTGGTCTTTAGATATTATGTCAGGGAACCTTTCATTTCCAAACAAACAACCGGAAAACGTAACAGGGAAATTTAAAATTCAAACAAACGGTATGTCTGTTTCTTCTATTAACGGAAATTTAAATTTAACGTATGGTAAAAACTTAAAAGATATTAAAATTGATTTAAAAAAATCAAAAAAACTGTTTAAAGGAACTGTTAGTTTATCTTTAATTAATAAAGAGGTTAAAAATGAACTGGATGAAACAAAAACAGAAATGAATATGGTTTTTGACGGTTTAGATATTAAGCATCTATCTTCAATTGAAAGCTCTCAACCGATTCGGTTTAATATTCAGTCATTTTATATGCAAGACATTAATTTGTCTAATGCTTCTGGTATTTTACGGGGAAATTTATCTTGTCAAAACTTTAATTGTTCCTATCAGGTAACAAGTAATGTGCCGGTTAATATACAAGCCTTAAAAGCAAACGTATTTGGAGGGAATTACATTTCAAAAGGACGAGTCGGCTTTATTATCAAACCAAACAAACGCGAAAACATCTTGTGGGACAGTGATGTTGTGACATTGGATTTGTCATTATCTGATTTGGTTTATAACGGATATAAAAATATTGCAACGGCCGAGATAAAAACAAATGCAAAAACGGTAACATTAACCGGCAAATTAGGCAATAAAGCCAATCAATCTCAAATTAAACTGAGAATGGGTAATTTGAATTATGAAACAAACGATACAAAATTCAAAAATGCAAATTTACTTGTTTCCGATTTATATCAGGAAAACAAAGATTTGACATTTACAACTAAAGAAATTTTATTGAAGAACAATCAACTAATGAAAATTCCGTTTGCATTATCTTTTGCACGAACAAACAACGTTGTCACGGCAGAAGCCTCTTTGTTGAATAATTCTATTCATTCACAATTCCAAGGAGTTGCTAATCTTCTGTCTGGAACTTTTCAAGGAACATTTTTAGTTAAACCGGTCAATTTGGATCGATTACCGAAAGATTTAACCTCTGTGACAACACTTATTCCCGAATATATTAAAAATTTATCCGGTAAAGCAACGTTATATGGGAGTATTGTTTGGAAAAATGAAAAAGAAATTGCCGGACCATTTTATTTGTCTTTAGAAAATACAAGTTTTTCAACAATGGGTCAGAAAATTGAAAATTTAAATACCATTATGTTGGTTCAATCTTTGGCCCCGTTTGTGACAGCATCAAATCAACCGATATATATCGGAAAAATAGGTACGGCAATTCCATTGCAAAATGTGGTTTCTTTATTAAAATTTGATAATCAAATGTTGCGCTTAACAACAGCAACGGCGCAAGTTGCCGGAACAACGGTATCAGCAGAAAATGTATTGATGCCATATCGGGCAAACAGTTCTATAATGTATCTTAAAAATCAATCGGTTGATTTGGCAGCTGCGCAGTCTTATCTAAATATTCCGAACCTAATAATGAATGGATTGGCCTCAGCAACATTGCCAATTGAGCTAAAAAACGGTCAATTTGAATTAAATAGCGGTGAAATCAAATTTAACAATGTTGATTTAAAATACACAGGAAAAGATTCCAAAATAAAACAGGCATTGTTTAAAAAAGGGAACGAATTTACAATAAAATCCGGCAATATTATTTTAACACCGAATGAAAACGGAGCGATTGATGTGTATTTGAATTTTGATGGTCGAGAAAAAGACCAAACAAAGATGTTGTATAAGGATTCGGTATCTCTCAACCCTGCAGAAATAATTATCCCGATATCGGCTTCCTCAATTCCGACAAGTATTTCAGAAAAGCAAAAACAACTTAATCAAATTATTTCGAAGTAGTGCGTTATTCGGCATGTGTATGGTAAATATACATGCTGAATGATTAAATAAACTTTAATGTGTTTGTTTAATTAAAATAGGTGTATTTTTATTGGTAAGTAGATTATTTTTATTCTTTTACGGATAAAAAGAAGTGTAATTTCAAGACTTTTTTCCGGAAAGACTAAAAAAACACTTGCAAAATGTTAG
>JAFZGR010000017.1 GCA_017555325.1 Alphaproteobacteria bacterium
AAGCAGAACGCTGTACTACTGCCAACTGCAAATAATCTTTAAATCGTTCATTGTTTTGCTTTAAATAATATACAGCAATTGCTTCGGATAAGGAACCGGATTGTTCCAAATTTAATTCACCACTTTTGGCGGCAACTGTTGCAACACGCAATCCTAAATCCCCATGATATTGCTTTAATAATTTGATTGCTTTATATGCAACAGCCGGACCATATCCTGAATGAAAGGCTTTATCACAATACATTTGATGATAGGTATGGTTCGGATAACGATAACAAATTTCATAAAGCATTTTTCTTGCATTTTTACGTGAGGCCAATGGAGCCCATTTATTCCATACTGTTTGTTCATTTGTAAAGCCACAAGCATCATATAAAGATGTATTATCCACGACATCTGAATTTTCTTCTAATTGCAGTAATTCAACCTCGCATTTTTCAAAATCAAGACCGAAAACCGATGAAACACTTAAACAAATCACCGTAAAAAAAGCAAAACAAACAAATCGCATTTTTAAATTCTCCTTCATGGCAATAGGATATAGCAAATACAAAAACAAATGGCAAGAAAAAAACAACACTTGACTTTTTGTTTTTATTTCGCTATCTTGAACATTATTTAACATAAACACAAGCGAGGAGGATGACATGCCATTAATAACTTTACCCCCCGATTATAAACCATCAAAAAATGAAGAATATATGTGCGAATCTCATTTGGCTTATTTTCATAAAAAATTAACTGATTGGAAAGCCGAGTTATTAAAAGAATCTGAATTCACATTAAATGATTTAAAAGAAACCAGTTTACAAGAATCTGACTTAAACGATCGGGCCAGTGCTGAAACAGACCAATTTTTAGAATTAAGAACACGTGACAGAATGCGCAAATTAATTAAAAAGATAGATGCAGCATTGACACGAATTGCAGATGGCACATATGGTTATTGTGAAGAAACGGGCGAACCAATCGGATTAGGTCGTTTAGAAGCCCGTCCAGTCACAACATTATGTATTGAAGCTCAAGAACGCCACGAAAGAAAAGAAAAAACACAAGCGGATGACAAATAATTATTGGCAGTTAAAACACGGTTTTATATTGGCTTCCGCTTCTCCGCAACGAAAAGCATTGTTGGAGCGGGTTCGATTGATTCCCGATAAAATTGTTTCACCGGATGTATGCGAAGAATTATTACCAAATGAATTACCGAGACGTTATGTTCAAAGAGTTGCCATTCAAAAAGCAAGAGCTGTTGCAAAACAATATCCCAACACCTGTGTTTTAGCTGCTGATACTATTTTAGCTGTTGGCCGAAGAATTATTCGTAAAGCGACAAATGAAACCGAAGCAAAAAATCATTTATTATTACTTTCTGGTCGCAAGCATCACGTTATAACAGGTCTTTGCATTATTACCCCAGAGGGAAAAGAAATTGTTCGTGTAAATTCAACTGCTGTTATTTTAAAGAAACTATCTGAAAAAGACATACAATTTATTTTAAATTCAAATGAGTGGCAGCATGTTGCCGGATATCGGATTGAAGGCATAATTGCAGCTTTTGTTAAACAAATGTGTGGTTCGTATGACAGTGTAGTTGGACTACCGACATACGAGGTCGTACAAATTATGCGTGGAATTGCCGGCACATGAAACTCTATTATAAAAACATTTGCGGTCAGGATATTGTTGTTTTTGTTGATATTGATAACACGCCATTAAGGATTATGGCTCAAAGTCAAAACATTTTAAATGTCGGGGAAATCGTTCAAGGAAAAATCACACATAAAAACAACACATTAAAAGGATATTTCATTGAAACGGATAAAAAACTCCCCGTTTTTGCACAAACAACACAAAAATATAACATCGGTGAATCTGTTTCCGTTAAAATAAAAAAAGGAGCACGTTTAGGAAAAGATGCCACCGGAATAATATTAAAAAACCGTGAAAAAAATTATTATCCTAATTTAAATTTGATTATATCTCAACAGATTGGATACCCCGTTTCTGCAGATAAAAACAATATTATTACAGCCGCATTTATTGAAGACGCATTGGAAACAACGCATTCTATTGCAGAAGGAGCCAAAATAAGACTTGAACGAACACATGCCTGTTGGACTTTTGATGTAGATTCAGCTCAATCGACCTTACCTTTGGAAAAAATCAATCAAAAAGCCGTTGATGAAATTGCCCGTCAAATCTTATTAAAAAATATTAGTGGTGTTATTTTAATTGATTTTGCTGGTCCTAAAACCGAAAAAGAACAAGAACAGCTGATGTTGTTAATGTTGCAACGCCTATTTTCCGATAAAAGTACAGAAATTA
Source organism: Alphaproteobacteria bacterium (assembly GCA_017555325.1). GTDB lineage: Bacteria > Pseudomonadota > Alphaproteobacteria > CAAHEQ01 > UBA3637 > RGIG4140. The sequence goes on from JAFZGR010000017.1 coordinate 2,329, forward strand.
CCGGTTTTACCCCTGCCCGATTAATGGAATTAAAACGAACACATACAGCACCTTCATTACCGGATATTTATTTAACATCAGACGGAAAAAAAGGTGTTCCTTTATTAATATTGGAAATATGGGAACGCATTACCCACTTTGTCGGAGGATTACAAACATTAACGGTTCATCCCACTGTTAAACCACAATTACCGGAAGATTTTTATACATATTGCGTTATAAAAACAAATCCGAATCTTTCTATTGATGAATACACTTTAACGGGAGTATATGGAAACAATGCAAACTGAAAAAAAATGTCCGATTTGTAGCAAATCAACAGATGAAAAATACAAGCCATTTTGTTCAAAACATTGTGCTGACATTGATTTAGGACGCTGGTTAAAAGGAAGTTACGTTATTCACACAAACGAAACCCCACAAAATGGCGATATTTTCCCTGAAAACGAAGATAATACCGATAAAAATAATTAATACAAAATAACATGTTATAAAAAAAAACATTTTTTTTATAAAAAAGGCTGGACATTTAAATTTTCTTCGTGTATAAATAAATGCATCGGTTGCCTGGGTAGCTCAGTTGGTAGAGCAAGGGACTGAAAATCCCTGTGTCGGCGGTTCGATCCCGTCCCCAGGCACCATTTAAAAGCTTCGTTTAAACGGAGCTTTTTTTGCATATAAAAAACCACCACTCAATCGATGCCTAAGGGTTTCATTTTTATAAGAAAAAATTCACCAATCTAATCCACTAAATGGATTTATATTTAAAAAAATCTTGGATTTATATATCCATGATTAATTGAAAAACGAGACATAAAAAAGTCAATTTTATTAAATTTATCCACGTTTATTGATAATAATCAATTATCTCTTGTATAGACTTTATAGTGCTATTTATAGTGCCAATTATACATCCCTTTTTTATCAATTAATATTTCCTAAATTGAATTAAAAAATGCTTGACCTCTATTAAAATATTCACTATAACTTAATCAAATAAAGAGGGGAGACATGAAAAAAAATATCGGCATTATTAAAGAAATATCCGGCAGTGTTGTAGAAATTACATTTGATAAAAAATTACCAGCGCTTTATAATGAATTGCAAATTACAAATACACATATTCCTCTTAAATTGGAAGTTCAAGGATATACATCTATTAATTCAGTCAATGCATTGGCGTTTGGTAACACGCAAGGACTTTCTCGTGGAATGCAAGTGTTAGATACTGGTCATCCGATTGAAGTTCCCGTTGGTCCAAACGTATTGGGACATATGTTCAATATTTTCGGTGATACACTGGATGATACACAAATTCCTGAAAACACCCCTACCCGTTCCATTCATCAATCAGCCGTTCCGATGGACAAGTTATCGGTTTCCTCTGAAATTTACGTTACTGGTATCAAAATTATTGATTTATTGGCTCCGTTGGAACGTGGCGGGAAAGCCGGATTATTGGGAGGAGCCGGTGTCGGAAAAACCGTCTTAATAACCGAAATGATTAACAACATGGTTGGCAGATATGACGGTGTCAGTATTTTTGCAGGAATCGGAGAACGTTCTCGTGAAGGCGAACAATTATATCGAGAAATGAAAGAAGCTGGCGTACTGGATAAAACAGTTATGATTTTTGGGCAAATGAACGAAGCTCCGGGGATTCGGTTTCGATTACCCCTCTCTGCATTAACAATGGCAGAATATTTTCGAGACACAAAAAAACAGGATGTTTTATTATTGGTGGATAATATTTTCCGCTTTGTACAAGCCGGATCGGAAGTGTCCGTTCTAATGGGACAAATGCCGTCCCGTGTCGGATATCAAGCCTCTCTTGGTACGGATATTGCTGAATTGGAAGAACGGATATCCAGCACAAAAGATGCCGCTATTACATCTATTCAAGCCGTCTATGTACCAGCTGATGATTTTACGGATCCATCTGCCGTTCACACCTTTGCACATTTAAGTGCAAACATTGTTTTATCCCGAAAACGAGCTTCACAAGGGCTTTATCCGGCTGTTGACCCATTAGAATCCGGTTCAAATATGTTAGCGCCACAAATTGTCGGTGACAGACATTATCAAATTGCAACCGCTGTTAGACGCACATTAGCTGAATATGAAGAATTAAAAGATATTATTGCCATGCTTGGATTTGACGAATTACCCGAAAAAGACCAAGAAACCGTTAATATTGCCCGCAAATTGGAACGCTTTTTAACACAACCTTTCTTTACAACACATCAATTTACGGAAATGGATGGTAAATCTGTATCATTAGAAGATACTATTATCGGGTGTGAAAGAATCCTTTCCGGCGAATTAAATGACATTTCTCCGGATGATTTCTATATGTCGGGCACAATTGATGAAGTTATACAAAAACATCGGAACCGTCAGCAAAAGGAGAGTATTTCAAATGATTCTGTTTGATGTATTAACACCGGTTGGAGTATTACTTAAAGCAAAAATTCAAAAAATATCTGTTGAATCAGTAGATGGTTTCAGAACGCTTTTGCCTAAACATACCGATTATGTAACAGCATTAAAAACAGGAATTGTTTCTTACTGGGATGAAACGGGAACCATCGGTTACATTGCTTGTAATGAAGGAATTTTAACCAAAAAAGGAAATCATATTCGATTAGCAACACGACTAGGCATTCTCGGTTCAAATATTAACGAGCTGATGCACTTAATTGAAACGGATTTCAAAAAAATGGAAGAAGCTCGAAAAGAAACAAACAAAGCAATGGCTCAAATGGAAATTTCTTTGGCACAAGGGTTATTAAAACTCAATCGGGAGCAAAAAAATGGCTCTTTTTAATCCCAATCGTGAAACAGAAAAGCTTTTAATCAAAAAAGCTCAAAAATTAAAGGGCAAATCACGTGATTCATCCGTTCAAATTCGCATAACCGTATTAAGTGTTTTCGGATGGTATATGTGTGCACCCGTTCTGATCGGAATAGCACTTGGCCGATTTGCCGACAAGCATATTCCCGTTGATGATTTTTCATGGACATTAAGCTTTATCGGTATCGGATTTGCATTCAGTTTTGCCGGTATTCATTATTGGATGCGTAAAGAACGCAAAGAGCTGCTTCTACATTTACGTCAAAAAAGAAATGCTGAACGGGAAGAACGTAAAATACAAAAAATATATACGCAAAAAATGAAACACCAAACACAAAAAAACAATTCAACCATTACAAATACAAAAACAAAGGACAAAAAATGAATAACATCACATTAACAACTACGGATATATGGATTTCACTAACAACAGGAATTGTTTTATGTTTGATTTATTTTTATTTGTTGTGGCGAACGGTTCAATTGGTTCCAAATGCAAAAAATCCCGCATTACTATTATTTTTATCCGGCGCATTCAGAATTTTTTTACTGATTTTTACGGCACTAGTTATGGCACAAAATAATCTGGCCCGCTTTTTACTGATTTTTTGTGCCTTTATGCTTACCCGCTTTTTATTATTAAAAATCACAAAACCAACATTAAAAACACAACTGAAAAAAAGCGAAATTGTATATCATGACGAAAAGCCAATCGTAAAAAAAAGCACTAAAAAGTCAACAATAAAAACCCAAAGAAAGAAAAAGAAATAAAACAGCGGAAATAAGCTATGATTGAAGATTTAGATAAAATGATACTTTTTTATATTGGTCCGTTTCCAATAAATGCGACTATCTTTTTTACATGGATTGTCATGTTTGTTTTATGCTTAATTTCTGTTCTTGTAACCTACATTTTAAAGGACACACAAAAAGTTTCCCGTTTACAGATTGTGTTAGAAATGATTGTTTTGGGTATTCGCAAACAAATTTACGAAGTCAGTCAGGATAATCCGGCAAAATATTTACCGGTTATCGGTACTTTTTTTCTGTTTATCGGTATGAGCAATTTATTAACGATTATTCCAGGGTTTAGAGCTCCGACAGCCTCTTTAACAACAACAATTGCCTTTGCCTCGTGCGTATTTTTGGCA
>JAFZGR010000153.1 GCA_017555325.1 Alphaproteobacteria bacterium
CTTAAAAAAGCCAAACAGATAAATCCACATTGGGCAACCTTAAAAAAAGCCGTTTTTGCCCCCCAAATCCGCTTAATTAAAAATAACAACGCCAATAAAACCGTTAAAATCATCCATGTACCGGCAACAGGCATAAACATATTAAAGAATTCATCCAAACTGTTTTTAAACCAATAAGATTTTATAATAGATAACACAAATGTTATCCACCAAATTGCACAAAACAGCAAATTATTTTTATATTTCCAGACAAGTGGCAAAACCATTAAAATCCATAATACTGCATAAGCCTGACTAGGACTCAATATAGCACTTAATCCGTAAAATATTAACCATATATTTTTACTAGGTGAAAAAGAAGAAGCCAAAATAAATGGAACAGATAAAATCATACCAAAAAACACCGCTGTCCATGTGTTTCCTGTTAAATGAAACAGTTGCCCGATAAGGGCGATCCCGATAAAAATCCACCCAATATTACACCAAAGTAAAAATTCTTTTAATCGATATTTTTGACTGTTATTTATGTATGTATAAGCAAACCAAGCCGAAAGCCCCCAAAAACAAACAAAATAACCGATTAATTTTAAAAGCATCGGAATTTGATTCCAGTTTGCAGCAACCACCGCAATTATTCCCAAACCAATACATCCAACAGCAAAACAAACAAAATTAAACAACCAATTTGTAGATAGTATATTTTGTTTTTCTTTATTTTCAATATTCTCCATCGTATGAACAGGCATTTTTGATTGCTTTACATTTTCTTCCAAAGGAACTAATGCTTCTTGATATTGTCTTTCTTCCAAAAAACCATTTTGATACCAGTTTTTTAATCTTTTCTTTTGTTCATACGCATAAATTTTTTGAAATTGTGTTTTGTTAATAACCCTTTGCTTTAATAAGAGATCTAAAAACAAATCTTTTGATCTGCTAGAAAGAGAATAAATCCCAAACACCAAAATCAGAAAAGTAAAAAATGTGAACATTATTCATCCTTTATGTAATTTGGAGTAATTATAAAAAAAAATAATACAAAAAGCAATCTTTTTATCTGTAACTATTTGATTTTCTTTTTATGCAATTGAATTTTCCAAAAATACAGAAAAAATAAAATCAAACCCATTAAAAGTCCTATTCCCATAAACAAAACACCTGTTCCGACTAAGTCGGGTAAGGATTGAAAATAAAACAGCAATAATCGTGCCACAATAATACCGATTGTAATGTGAAACAATACCATTCTTTTTGCACAAACCGCAAAAAATAATAATAATCCCAAGAATGATAACGACACAAAAAAACCACCAAGAGAATTCTGCATAGAAATATCTCCTAAAAATATAACGGGGAAATATAAAAATATAGACCAGTGATATAAACTTTGAGCCAATTTATCCGTAAAAAAGTGAGATAAATAAATCAGACAAATTAAAATCCCACCCATTAATGTGGTAGCAAAAAGAGGAGATTGTTCAAAGAACAATAAAAGCAATTCCAGTTTCATATATCCGATTAATCCACCTAAAAACAAAGGAATCCATAATAAAGCTAAAAATTTTCGTTTGCTTGCTAAAACAATTCCAAAAGACAACACTGCCCACAACAATAATCCTTTGGCACTATCTACCGGCAAATTAAAAATTTGAGCAATCAAACCAATACCCCCACCTATCATTAAAAATGTAATAAACAAGGCGATTTCAGCTATTTTATATCGTTCTTTTCGGATAGCAAAGAATGATAACATCAAACCACTTCCCAATACAACAAAAACAAAAATTAATTTTACCATATCTGGTATAACATGCCAGTGTGCCGTAATTAAAGAAATTGCCCCTAAACAAAAACAAAAAATACTTAACCATATAAACGTACCCCAAATAAACGGCTTTTTTTTTGCGGCATCTTGTTCTAAAATCTGTTCCCGTTGTGCCTTTGAAATAATATTCTTTTTTACCCACATATCAGTTTTTTTTGATAAATTCATATTAATCCCCCTTTTAAAATATATAAAAAATAAGGTTGTTATTGATTTTTCACAACAACAACCTATTCTTTTGTATTAAATTTTTTTATGCTTTACTTTAAATTAAGCAAGGTCAATGCTATTTTTTCTATATTTTCAGGTGTAAAACCGTAGGTTTCAAACAATTGATTCCCCGGTGCCGAAGCACCAAAATGATCAATGCCCAAAATAATACCTGTTTCACCGATATATCTATCCCATCCGATAGAGGAACCGGCTTCAATCACAATACGAGGAACATCTCCTAAAATTGTTTGACGATAGTCTGCTGATTGCTGTTCAAATAATTCAAGACACGGCATAGAAACAACTGCTGTTTGAATACCTTTTTCCGCCAACAAATCAGCTGTCTTTACAGCTAATGCAACTTCTGAACCGGTTGCAATAAGTGTTAATTGTCTATTCACTGTTTCTCTTAAAACATACCCCCCATTATACACAGGATTATCGGCTCCATTTTTTCTTAAAACAGGTAAATTTTGTCGAGAACAAATAATAGCGGACGGATTTTGATTAAATGTTAACGCACATTCATAACAATCCACTGTTTCTACGCTATCAGCAGGACGAAATACCATTAAATTCGGCGTTGCACGCAAAGAAACAAGTTGTTCTATCGGTTGATGAGTCGGCCCATCTTCTCCAACCCCAATCGAATCATGTGTCAAAACATAAATTTCATGTAAATCCATTAAACAAGCCAAACGAATTGCCGGTTTCATATAATCAACAAATGACAAAAACGTGCCGGCAAAAGGAATAAAACCACCATGAGCAGCTAATCCGTTCATAATACCTCCCATGGCATGTTCCCGAATGCCATAATGAATGTATTCCCCATTATAAGAATCTGCAGTAATCGGAAGAGCATTATTCGTTTTAGTATATGAGGCAGCCGCTAAATCTGCCGACCCACCAATAAGACATGGAATATACTCTGATAATATATTTAACGTATTTTGAGAAGCCTTTCGCGTAGCAATTGTTTCTTTGTTTTTAATTAATTCTTCTTTATAGGCTGTTAATATTTGTTCTAAATTTTGTGGTAAATGACAATTTAAACGATTTAATAATTCTGAACCGATGTCTGTCTTTTCAACACGTTTTTCCCATTGTTGACGCATTCCCTCCCATTGAGCTCCGGCTGCACGCCATTGTGACAAAATCTCAGTTGGAATATCAAACGCTTCCGCTGTCCAATTTATACTTTCTTTTAATCCGTTTAATTCATCTAAACCTAAAGGAGAACCATGGCATTTTGGAGTTCCTGCTTTCGTCGGTGTTCCATAACCAATTATTGTTTCACAATCAATTAAAACAGGTTTAGAACTTTGTTGTGCTTTTTCCAACGCTGTTTCAATAGAAGCAAAATCATGTCCATTACATTTTAAAACTTTCCAATTACTAGCTTCAAAACGCTTTTTCATATCTGTCGAAGATGCAACTGCCGTTGTTCCATCAATTGTGATTTGATTATCATCCCATAAAACAATTAAATTGTTTAATTTTAAATGACCAGCCAATTCTATGGCTTCCTCTGATATCCCCTCCATTAAACAGCCATCCCCCACAAAAACATATGTTTTATGATTGATAAAATCATCACCGTATTGAGCATTTAAAATCCGCTCTGCCAGAGCCATACCAACACCGCCGGCAATACCTTGCCCCAGCGGACCCGTTGAAAAATCAATCCCATTTACAAGTGATTTTTCCGGATGCCCGGCTGTTTTGGAAGCAAGTTGTCTGAAATTTTTAATTTCATCTAATGTAATATCTTCAAAGCCCGTTAAATACATCAAACTATATAACAGTGCCGAACCATGACCATTAGATAAAATAAATCTGTCCCGATTAGGCCATTGTGGATTTTTAGGGTCAAAATGTAAAAATTTGCCCCATAAAACAGTAGCAACATTTGCCATTCCCAAAGGCATCCCCGGATGTCCGGATTTTGCTTTTTCTATCATATCAGCCGATAATACTCTGACAGCATTAGACATTTTTTGTAATTCAAACATTATTCTTTCTCCCTATTTTCAAATAACGAATTAATAAAATAAATACTTTCCGTAAAACCGGATTTTTTCTCACCAACAATTTGTGGTTTATCATCTCCTTTGTATAAAATCATTAACGGGGTGTCTAAACCATCAACGTCAGGAACATTGTGATCACCATATAAAACAATTAAACTATCTTCTGGAATCTGTTCATAAAACAGTTTAAAACCTTTATCCAATTCATAAGCGGCATTCAAATATTTTTCCCTGTCAGATGACGGATTTTTATAAAGTTCATTTTGAGAAGTATAAGGCGGATGCATTCCTGCCGTAATAATAAATGAAAAATTTTTCTGTGAAGGATTAACAGATTGTAAGGCTTTTTTAAAAACATCTATATCTGAAACACCCCATTCACCTCTTGGAATTGAAATATCAAAATCTTCCATAAAATAGACTTTATCAAATCCCATTACTGGATAATGATTAATTCTTTTAAAAAACAACCGTTCAAAACCATGAAAGAATTGAGTATTATATCCCTTTGTTTTCATACGATGTGCCAAACTGTTTATATTTTTATGAATAATCGGCGGATACTTCAAATAAACAATATAGTTATTTTTTTCGCAATTTAAATCCAATCCGGACATCATCATAAAATCAGTATTGGCACTTCCTAAACAATGATAATGATTTTTATCTTCCTGATAATAGGCACTTTGTTTTTGTTGATATAAAAACGGCATTGTTTTCGGTGTAATAGCAGATGTTGTCAAACTTTCAACCTGTATCAAATAAACAAAGTTAGGTATGCGAGACAAATAAATATTATCTGTTTTCATTTTATCTGTCACTTTTTTGTTTCCGGACCATATAATACTATCCATTTCCGAAATAGAATCCTGATAAATATAATCAATCGGAAACGTTATTTTGTGTAATAATCCTTGTTCAATAGACATGTATAAATTGGGAAACAGATAAGTTCCTAAAACAAACCATTTAAAAATATCAAAAACACCAAGTAAAAACAAAACAAAACTACTTATTCCGGACCAGATTAAAGCCTTTTTCAAACAATTTTTCGGATTTTTCAAAACCCAAAAAATTTGCAAAACGGTTAAAGCTAAATAAATAAAAAATCGACAATCTAATAAAGATTTCCAATTTTGTAAACCGGCATAAAAACCTTCTTTATATGTGGATAAAATTGCATACAATTTTAAAGCAACAATATTAACTTTATAATATTCTTTAAAAACACAAAAAAGAACAAAATTAAATAACAGAACAAAAATCGTAAATCCTCGTCCGAATAACAAGGAAATATACCAACCAAAAGCAGTTAGCAAAAGAACGGCAGAATAACCAAATGTGTTAAAAAAAGGACCATTTTTAGAAAACAATAAAACATCCGAAAAAAAACTGCAAAACGTTAATAAAAAAACACCCATGCCAATAGAACAAAATATTTTTTTAAAATCTTCTTTTGCTGATACCGGATTTTCTTTATCCTTTATGAAATAAGAATATTTTTGATTCATATTTGTAAAATCCGCCCTAAGAAAAACTGATTTCTTCCATAAGAAAGTTTTCTGATTATTTCAACATTATTTGGAAATTTTAAATCCTCATTGCTATCCGCTTCAATAACAATTAACGTTTCTGAATTAATCCATCCTTTTTGTAAAAATGAATTCAATGCCTTTTCAGATAAGTTTTGATGATATGGTGCATCACTAAAATAAATTTGAACAGCCTGCTGGCCAATTGGCGGTAACAGTGCATCATTCAAAATTTGATATCTATCAACTTGAAAACAATTTAGATTTTGTTTTAGATAACGCACTGCTTCTTTATTTTTTTCAAAAAAGAAACAATGTTTTGCTCCTCGTGATAAAGCTTCAATTCCAATAGCACCGGAACCGGCAAAAACATCAACAAAAGAAATATCCATCCAGTTTTTACCTTGTTTTAACAAATAGCTTTCCAAAACATTAAACAAGCCTTCTTTGGCACGGTCGCTTGTTGGGCGCGTAATGTTTTCAGAAGCTGCAATCAGCTTTTTTCCTTTATACTGTCCGCTGATAATTCTCATAATAACTCTTTCAAGGCTTTTTTAGTAACTTCTCGAACACCACCTTTTTCTAAATTCCCTAATTGAAAAGGACCATATGAAATACGGATTAATCGTGTGACTGGGAGACCAAAATGTGCCATTATATTACGAATTTCACGATTTTTACCCTCAGTTAATGTTATTTGCAACCAACTATTTGTTCCTTGCGTTCTTTCTACTTCAATAGAGCACGGAGCATATTTAATACCCTTTATTGTTATTCCTTTTTCTATTCTTTTCTGTATTTCGGGAGTTAAAACACCATGTATCCGAACACGGTATTTACGTTTCCACCCCATAGTCGGATGTTCTAACCGTCGAGCCAATTCTCCATCTGTTGTTAATAAAAGCAATCCTTCCGAATTTAAATCCAATCGTCCAACCGAAATAACACGGGGCAAATATGACGGTAATTTTTCAAAAACTGTTGGTCGCCCCTGCGGATCTTTATGTGTTGTTACCAATCCGGTTGGTTTATGATAACACCATAGACGCACTTCTTGTTTGGTTCCTATCGGTTTCCCATCAACCATTATAATATCAGACTGACTGACCGTAAAAGCCGGAGTTGTTAACTTTTCTCCGTTAACACATACCCGTCCGGCTAAAATCCACTCTTCGGCGACACGACGAGAACATAATCCCACACTTGCCATTATTTTTGCAATTCTTTCTTTTTTTTCTGTCATCTTCTCTTTCTTTTCTGTTTATTTTGGTATATTATACAACAAAACTGACAAGAAGAAAGAAAAAAAAGACATGAATGATAAAATTTTGCAAAAAGCATTACTCTATGCGCATAAAGCTACTCAAAAAGATGAGGTCCCTGTTGGTGCCGTTATTTTCAATTCAAAAACAAATGAAATTATTGCTTGTGCCCATAATCAAACCCAAAAGCACCAATTGCCATTTGCTCATGCCGAAATTATGGCGATAAAAAAAGCCTGTAAAAAATTAAAGGTAAAACGATTAAACGGTTATTCTCTTTTCGTGACATTAGAACCCTGTGTTATGTGTGCCGGTGCTATTTCTTGGGCACACTTAGATGCGTTATATTTCGGTGCTTATGATGCCAAAACCGGTGCTATCAATCAGGGGGCTTGTGTTTTTAATCATGCTCAAACACATCACAAACCACAAATTTTTAGTGGTATTGAAGCTGAAAAATGTGGTAAACTTTTATCTTGCTTTTTTCAAAATAAACGACAACAGCAAAAAGAACTAAAAAGGAATAACGATGGAAACAACTGAAAAACCTATTTTATCCGTCACAGAAATCTCTTTATCATTAAAATCATGTGTCGAGCAAATTTTTAATGATATTCAGGTTCGTGGAGAAGTTATTGGTGTTAAAAAAGCTCCTTCAGGACACACATATTTTTCATTAAAAGATAATGATTCTGTTTTGTCTGCTGTTTGTTGGAGAGGACGAGATAAAACAACAATGGATTCGTTAACAGATGGTTTAGAAATTATCTGTACTGGAAAATTATCCACGTATCCGGGGCGTTCCAATTATCAAATGATTGTGGAAAAAGCAGAACCAGCCGGTATCGGAGCTCTATTAAAATTATTAAATGACCGCAAGGTAAAATTGGAAAAAGAAGGTTTATTTGAGATATCTCGTAAAAAACAAATTCCATATTTGCCGGATGTTATCGGTGTTGTTACCAGCCCCAGCGGAGCAGTTATTCGTGATATTATGCATCGCCTCAATGATCGTTTTCCGAGACACGTCTTGCTTTGGCCAGTACTTGTTCAAGGAGAGGGAGCTGCTGAACAAATTACCTCTGCCATTAATGGATTCAATGCTATTCCGCAAGAAGGAATACATACGCCAACCGGTTTTATTCCTCGACCAGATTTACTCATTGTTGCCCGAGGAGGCGGGAGTTTTGAGGATTTATGGTGTTTTAATGAAGAAAATGTTGTACGAGCAGCGGCGACTTCTCAAATTCCTTTGATTTCTGCAGTCGGTCATGAAACAGATACAACACTAATTGATTATGCTGCTGATTTAAGGGCACCTACTCCAACAGGAGCCGCAGAAAAAGCCGTTCCTGTTCATGCCGAATTATCAGCTTATGTTTCAGAAGCCCAAGAGCGATTAATTGATGGTTTGTATCGTTTATTAGAAAATGCTCAAAACAAATTAGAAACTTATTCACGAGCAATGCCTAAATTGTCTGATATTATTCAATCATTTTTTGAAAAGCTGGAAGATAGATCTGAACGGTTAAAAAACAGTATCAATTATTATATGAAAAGCACAGGAAATCAATTAGATATGCAATCAAAACTTCTTCAATCATATTCTTTTAATGCTGTTTTAGAGCGTGGTTTTACTTTAATATTAAATAATGATAAACAAATTTTATCATCAAAGTCAATTGCAGAACAAGAAGAAAATTTAAATATTCGTTTTTATGATGGAATATTAACCGTTCATACAACAAATATATCTCAACCAACATCAGAGAAAAAATTCGTTTTTTCCAAAACCAAAAGTGTTTCTTCTCTTCAAAAACAAAAAACCATGCACCAACCCGATTTGTTTTTTCAAGAAGAAAATACAACCACAAAGTAATTACACAAATAAAAATCACTTAGTTCTACAAGGAATTTAAATTCTTTATGTAACAAAAGGATATCTCAATGATAAAGAAAAAAATTTCAATCAATAACAATAAAATAAATTTTAAAAAATCAAAATTTGTAATTACAAAAAATACACATTTTATTTTTATTCTCCTCTTTTTGATACCTCCTATAATTACAATGTCATTACGCTGCTTTTCTATGACATTAAATGAACCACTTTATGAGGGTATGCTTGTCAAAGGAAAATTAAATACTGATGAAAAAATATGGTTCAATAAAAGACAAATTGTGCCTCATTCTAACGGCGTTTTTTATTTTGGCATACCTCAAGGTCATACAGATACGTTAATTTTACAGTATGAAAAACATACACCAACAGAAATAATCAAGACTCAAAAAAAATTTGAAGTTAAACAACAAAGATGGAAAGAAACAAAAATAAATGGATTACAAAAAAACAAAGTGAATATTTCAACAAAAAATCAAGAACGGATAAAAAAAGAAAACATCTTACTAAATGAAAAAAGAACCGAATACAACAAAGATTTCTTTCCAATTTGTTTTACAAGACCTATTCCATCAAAAAAATATCGAATATCCGGTGATTTTGGAGCAAGACGAATTCTAAACGGAATTACTGGTAGCGGACATAGTGGCACAGATTATGCTGCTCCAACAGGAACACCCATTATTTCACCAGCAGATGGCATTATTGTTGTGGCTCATAATGATATGTTTTTATCTGGAAAAACTATTTTAATCAATCATGGATATGGCATTTTTTCATCATATTCTCATTTATCCAAAATATCTGTTCAATCTGGCAAGCACATTAAAAGAGGTGAAAAAATTGGAGAAGTCGGTTCAACCGGACGTTCAACCGGACCGCATTTACATTTCACTTTAACTTGGTTTAACATAAGAGTTGATCCCGAACAAGTTTTTAATAATTACCCTTGTATTGTTTCAGAATAAACATTAAGATTTGAATATATCTATTATCACTCCCTCAAAATTTATCTATCTACATTAAAAGGGACGTATCATTGCAACAATTTTTTACACTTTTTTGCATTTTTTTGAATTTTAGATAACATATTCAACTAAAACAACAATCTTTTATTTTCTTACAAATCCGATGTTTCCAATTCGAAGCGGGAAAAAAAGGTCCCTTTTATTACACTTATTATTATAAATGCAACTTTATCATGCGAGGAGAAGATTATGCAAATCAAACTGAGTGAATGTGGTCGTTCAATGGTGGAAATATTAGGTGTTTTAGCTGTTGTCGGGATATTAAGTGTTAGCGGAGTAATGGGGTATAAATTTGCAATGGATAAATATCGGGCAAATGATATTATCAATGAAGTCAATATGCGTAATCGGGATACATGGCATCAATACCAAAATAAAGATTTGCCTGATGTGGAAAAATTAGATGAATGGAGTTCTTTTACACAAACAGGTTTTCCAATAGGAGTTTATCCTCGTTCCCATATTGTATTTGATGTACAAGTTGATAATGTACCGTCAACCGTTTGTTTACAGGTGCTTAATATGAATATTGAAGGACCACTGTTTATTTGGACTTCTGATAGTGAAGGAAAAAGAGTCCTTTATAATGGAAAAAACGGTATTGATTTATGTGGCTCTTATACAGAAACATCTCTTGTTTTTACAACAACATTAGATTCTTACGGAAATGAGGAAGGATCCAGGAACGGATTGACCGATGATAATGGACATCCTATTCGTTTTTGTTTGGACGATTCGGATTGCCGAGAAAAATGTGAAACCTGTGGATTGAATTATACGTGCGAATCAAATTGTCCGACAGATAAACCGATATGTAGTGCTAATGAATATAAAACTTGTGTTGCCTGTGAAAGTAATTCGGATTGTCCAAAACAAAATCAGATTTGTGATGAAAGTACAAGCGAAAACAAGTGTGTAGATATACCTGAAAGCTGCCCGATAGGAACATTTCGTTCCAAAAATGGGGCGTGTATTGATTGCAAGTATGGGGGAAACATTGTCGTGAGTGAAAAAGTGTTTGATTCTATCGGTATTCGCGATACTCAAACAGGAATTGAAATGTGTCAAGCTTGTGAAACATCCGGAAATAAAAGAATTTTAGAAAATATTACACATGATGATGGTAGTAAAACGCATTATTGCTCCGCAACGTGTACGAAAGGAATTAGTGTTCAGACGTATAGTTCTGGTTGTGTTTCTTGTTCGGATTTTCCGCTATATCAAGATTATCGGATTATAAATGATTCCCAAGCACGTGCACAATGCACAGCATGTGGTTTTTTAACGCATTTATTTGACGGTTATGCTTTGTATTGTGGAAACCAAAAATGTCCGGATAATAAATATAAAATGAATTATAGTGGAACATGTGTAGATTGTTCCACTTGGGTATCTGATGGCTCTGTTGTTTCTGTGGATGAGTGTTTAACCAATTGTCATGGATTAAGAAAAATTGATAGTAAAAATACATGTGCGCGTGTTTGTCCTCAACCAACAGGTATTTCAGAAGAAGAATCCATCAAAATTTGTAAAACAGAAGGGCCAACTTCTGCAAATTGCAAACGGACATTTGTTGGGAATTATGGAGCTGCTTATTCGTGTTATTCTTGTAATACAACAACAAGCTATTCATTAAGTAATGTGCCTGAAGAAGAAAAAGAGCTTTGTGAAAAATGTGGTCGTTGGTATAATAATGGATATTGCCATTTAAAGGGCCCTCAAACTTGTGTTAATCAAAAGGATGAAACAGGAAAAAACAGTCAAGAAAATCAATTTAGAGGATATGATAGTAAATGCTATGCTTGTTCTTCAAATTCAGCTATTCAAATAGATGCAACAGAAGATGCGATGAATATGTGCATTAATAATTGCACAGGTGTTCAAGGTAAGGTTGGAAGTATTGCTTTTGTTGGGCGTGAAGTTTTTACACATGGAGACGGCAAACGAAAATTTTGTGTACCGATTACACCAAGTGGATATTTTTATGGTGGTGTTTGGCCTGATAGCACAGCAGATTCATTCATTCCCTGTAATGATGC
>JAFZGR010000154.1 GCA_017555325.1 Alphaproteobacteria bacterium
AATGGCACCAGCTCCAGCTAATAATTTGGCACTGCTGCTCACAACGCCGGCCCCTTTCATGGCTGTGCGGGCACTATCCATCATCATGCCTTGGGCATCAATGGATTTGCCAAGCCATAAGTTGAATAAGCGTTCAACCAATTCCGGAGCGGCATTTATCATACTGACGGATAAAAAGGCAAAAGCAACTAATAAAAAGACAGCTTGCATCGGAGAAACACCGATTAAAGAGTCAATGCCATATTGAATAAGTGAATCCGTTAAACCGGAGAACATACTGCCACCTTCACCGGCAGCTTGTGCCGTTTGATCTAATTCTCCCGTAAATGTACTTAAAATATCATTCGGAGAACCTTTAACCATTGCCCAACCTAAGGCCAATGCTAATTTGCCGGATAATAAATCACTAAATCCAATGATAACCAAAGCGGTTGAAATGGAAATGGCTACCAATGAAATAACGGCATGCATTAGTAATGCCCATGCGTTTTTAAGATATTCTCGTGTTCCTTTAAATACAAAGGCAATGAGCCATAGAGGTAGTAAAATAAGCACAAATCCCAGCTGTAAAATAGATGATAATACATGGAATGAAATTAATAACATAACAAGTGAAAACATAATGATTAAAAACATTCCGACCAGAACAGCTCCTAATCGAGTTACCCCATGTGATGTTGCAGCACTTAATGCGGATTGATCTGATTGTGAAACAGTAGATGCTCCTGCAAAACAGGTAATACCTTGTCCCAGAGCAATCATTGGGGATACTTGATGATAAACCGTACATATCATACATAAAATACTGTTTGTGGCAATCGGATCTAAAAAGAGTGTATTTGATGATATATCTCCTCTGTTTTTGCAGTAAGAACATTCAGAGGAAGAACCAAGTGACATGATTTTTTTTGCCACATCTAAAAGACTACCTGCATTTTTCGCTGCTCGTCGTCCACTGTCAGAGAATTGTTGAGCTAATGAGGCAGAATAAGCAACAACAGGTGAAATTGTAAATCGATATAATGATGAAATCGTTTGATTGCTTGTTAATATGGCGGAAATAACCAATACCAAAACAATTTTGTTTAATACGTTTGTTAAGTATTCAGAAATCCGCGCAAAACCGAATTTGCCGAAAAAGGCTAATGTGACATAAGCCAACCACAACATTGTTAAAACGCCTAATAGAGATAAGGCGGCTGGGCGTAAAACCTCATATGCGGCAGCAGTTACTTTTTGAATGGACACCAAAACCAATGCTGTCACATCACAGGGCCAACATTCATTCTTATTAACCAAATTTTTAATGATGGACGTAATGGGACTGCAACTGGTTCCCATTAGATTTTTAATTTTAGCAACCATATAATTATATTGTTCAATTTTTTTGCATTTTTCGTGCAATGAATCGGATTTTCGTTCTAAAATTTGCAACTTTTCACAGTAATCTAAAGCTTTGTTTGCTGATTCTGCTATGTCTGGGTTAAAGGTTGTTGGTTCATATCCTGCAACGTAATCTTCATTTTTGCCGTCTTTGGTTTGATAATATTTTTTAAATTCTGAATCACTGTCGACAGCATCTCCGGCAGAAGATATTTTACTTCGCCATTCTTCTCGTGTTGAAGCATCGATATTTTCGGCGTTGTCTGCGAAGGCAGGTAAAACAAAGGCCATACAGCAAATGCTTAATATTAACGGAATTATGAATAGGATTTTTTGCTTTTTGATAATGGTATAATAACAGAGTGTTCCGAGTATGATAAGAATAGACATGGCACAACAAATCGGAAACAACATGCCATTAAACGGATTTATATGTGCAATAAATACCGCTGTTAAGGTTGTTGCCAAAAGTAAAAGAAATTTGATTATCCGCTTCATGTTTTTTCCCCTTTACTTTGGTTGTTTCGGTACAATTTGTGTAGATGCTTTTTGTGCATCGCTAATCCCGCCTCCGGAGCTTTCTCCTCCGTTTGGTGAGAAGGCATCGTTCATGGTCTTTCCTGCATCTTTTGCTGCTTTTGTCATCATGGCTTTCCCGACTCCGGCCCCGATACCTGTTCCGCTCATGGCCATGCCGGCAGCAAATAATCCTAAACTTTTGCCGATATTGGCAACCTGTTGAATTCCTCTTGATATGGCGGATCGGTTAAAGTCGCCGACTAATTTTGCCGAAATGCTCGGGATATCACTTGTCATTTTAAACATTACAAATACCAAAGCAAAAAATGCTAATCCCTGTTGTTGCATGTTTTTCAAACCGAGCATCAATGTCGGATCTGTTAACTGGGCTCCGATGGAAAAAGTGTCATCAGCGTAAGAACGAATAACTGTTAACATAATTGCCATATAAACACATGTTAAAACAATTTGCGCCATACTGACAAACAAGACTTTCCAAGCGCTAGTTAAATATCCTTTTGTGTAAGGGAAGACATATGCAACCAAAAAGAACGGGAAGAAAAAGACAACTGCCCCCAAAAGCATAAATCCTTCAATAAACAACAATGGGAACATCAGCATCAGGTAAAAGAAAATAAAGATAACCACAATGCCTAATATTTGCGTTGTAAAATCCAGTGCGGTCATCATTTTTGCACCTAAACCGATGCCTGAGTGGAATCCTAGGTAAACCCGATAAATCAAATCTTGTAATTGATTACCGACTTTTGATGTAAAAATGGTTGAATCAGATGCAATGTTGGTATATGTTTCGGCTGCGGCAAAGTTTTTAGCAATGCTTGGATCTGCAAACATAATGTTTCGGCTGATTTGTACAAATGCATCTAATGTTGGGGTCACAATAACGCTTAATACGTCATATACAAATTGTGAGTTATATAAGACAGCTGCCACAACAAGTGCTTTAAATAAAACAGTTGCCATGTTGGTTAAAAAGTCTTTTAAGTTCGGTTCTTTTAAAGCAGCAATCATTTTGCCGACAGTAAAAGTAATCCAAAATAATAATCCGATTCCTAAAATATCCAATGCTGTTTTGCATAAAACCGGAAACATCTCAATAATTAAATCCCCAATGGCTTCCCATGTGATTTTATACATTGTACACGGCCAGCAATTTTCTTTTTTTATCCGAAATAAATTTTCCATTTCTTTCGGGTCAATGGAATTGGAGCAGCCGCTTACAAATAACAGAAGTGAACACAAACCCCATTTCCAAAGGGTTCTTACTTGAAAACTAATTCGTTTAAAAGTATTCATGTTGTTCTCCCTTGTTTTTTGTCTAATGCTTTAAGTGTTTCCGTTACTTCCGGTTTGTTGCGTACCTGCCTGTTGTGTACCAGCTTGTTGCGTTGGTGTTTGTTGCGTACCTGCTGGTGTTTGATTGCCATTTCCGCCACCGGTATATTGACCGGGAGTTGTTGGCTTCGATGAATTTGATCCCATATTCCATATGGTATCTTCTTTATTCTTCATGCCAAGCATACCGCCAATGTTTTCACGCATTTTTGCACTGCCTTTTTGTAGAGTATCATAGCTGTTTTGTCCGAAAACGGTACCTAAGCCAAGAGCTGTACCTGCTGCACCTAGTCCGATACCCGCACTTTTGATTATGCCCGCTTCAACACTGGAACCGATACTGACATCATAGGATTGAATAATACGAGATGCCAATTCTGGAGCAGCTTTAATCAATTCTTTACACAAGAAGCCCAAAGCCAAGGTTATTAAAATACCCGATTTGAATACGGAAGATTTTTTACCTGCAATTAAATCCCATCCCGGAACCATTGAACTTAAAATATCATCCGAATCTGGTAACATCATGCCGATTAATTTAAATACCAAAACCATAATAACACCAGTTGTCATAATGGTTAAACAAACGTTTAAAAGCATATTTAAGGCATTTTTGGTATATGCTTGTGTCGGTTGAAAAACCCAAAATACAACCCAAAATGGCATAAGTGCCGTAATAAACGCCAAACGAACCACAATATTAATCAGTTGGAATGGAACAGAAAGATATATCATACTGAATGCTGCGAAAATGACGGCACCGGAAAGGGTTAATTGGATATCCGGAAATACGAAACTGCCTAAAATGCCCGTTACGATTAGTACAATACCAACAGCCATACCAACAACCAAATTGGCACTGATTTTGGCAAGCATGGCAATCATAGATTGTTGTAATCCTTGGGAGAATGCTTGTCCGGAAAAGAAATTGGCTGCTTGTGCTGCTGCCATTTGAGCATTGGCATTATCAGTATAATCCAGTCGTTTGTTGGTAGAACTCCACATTTTGTTCGAAATTTCGGCTTCATTCATAATGCCGATTGAAAAATCAAATGCATAAGCTAAAATCGGTGTCACAAAACTGTTCATAATTACATTTGTACCGGCAATGATGGCAGAAGCAATAAGAACACGACCCAGTGTTTTAAATAAATCCCCTAAAAATTGCATTAAGTCAACTTCTTGCAGTTTAATCAATGTTTGGCTGACACGGAAAATAATGAAAAACATTGCTCCGATACCCAGTAATTTTAAAATGTTTAGTTTGGTTATATTAATAACATCGGTTGCTAATTGGTTGGCAGCTTCAAAAAGCGTTGAAAAAATGGGGCAAAACCAGCAATATCCATCAAGGTTTGAACCAAATCCCATCCATTCCATCACTTTACCGAAAATAGTTGCTGTGATGCTATCCAAAAGACCGGCATGAGCAGGTAAAGCAAATAACATTAGAAAAGTTAAAAGAAAAACATAGGGGATTTTTTTCATGGCGTTGTCTCCTTGATAAATGCTTATTATTTTTATGATACATCATTTTTTTTAAAAAAACAACACTTTTTGATAGATTATTTTATCTTTTTATGTTTATAATAGAAAAAAAATTTTAAAACGGAGGGACGAAATGGCAGCAAAAGATATGCTTTATGTGTTGTATAAAAAGTTGTATGAACAGCGGGCTGTTCTAACGGCAGCACCGGCTTTAACTGTTGAAATTACACAATATACACCACAAAATTTTCCGGTTGAATTGGTGGAAAAAGAAACGAGTGCCGTTGTTTCTTATTTGTGTGGTTTGACGGATGTTAATGCTGCAGAGGTTAAAGATGTTGTTCAGATTGTGCAACATAATTATACAGATCAACCTTTTTGGCGGGATGTTATTTTGGACTATTTGGAATATAAATTAAAATCTCAGGCCGAATCGATTTATAACAGAAATATTGAATTGTTAAAAGAGACAACCCGTGTGTTGAACGAGATACGACAGGAAGAGAATAGACGTAAAGAGTTGGTTAAAG
This sequence comes from Alphaproteobacteria bacterium, assembly GCA_017555325.1. Classification (GTDB taxonomy): domain Bacteria; phylum Pseudomonadota; class Alphaproteobacteria; order CAAHEQ01; family UBA3637; genus RGIG4140. The sequence continues at coordinate 5,277 of JAFZGR010000154.1, forward strand.
CGTTTGGGGATAAGATTATGGAACAGCGTTTTCGGGTTGATGGATATAAGTTGATGCATTCTTATTTTACGATGTATCGAAAGGATGCCAAAAAAGCGTATGAAACGTTGATTACCAATCCGGCATATTTTTCCCCGATTATTACAACCGATATGAATGGAAACACGATTTTAACGCCCAATGAAGCCATAGAAGAAAATGCTAAAATCGCAAAATTCTTAAAAGCGTTGAAAATATAGCGTTTGACAATTAATGCAAGTATTGATATAATGTGCAAAATAACGTATTGAAAGTGAGGAAGTGATGTCTGAATCTTTAATGAGCGAAGAACAAATTGCAAAATTGTTAACAGCAACAGACGGAGAAATGGTTGAGTTGGAAGAGTTTTTTTCCGAAACGCCTGTTCTTCAGCCAATTAGAGAAATACGGAAAGCTGCACAAACAGGGGATATGGGTCGTCTTCAAGAAGCGATGAATCAGGTGGCTGTTCAGACAAAGCCTGAGGTATTCCAACAGGTACAGGCAACCGTTCAACGAGATGCGTTTGTTCGTCAAACGGTTCAGGCTGTTCAGGCATATCATTATCTGCAAGATAAAAAAGAAAAACAAGGACAGCCCCTTTCTGCTGAAGAAGAGCAGTTTATGGCACAAAAACCGCAATTGGAAGCCGGCGTTTCTTATTTGAAAGAAAATTATGCACAGGCTTTTCAGGAAGAACCATTGCCGCAAAGGGAAACAGAACGGGTCGTTTCCGTTGTACAAGAAAATGAAACGCCTGGAAATACGTATGAACAGCAAGGTGTGTTTGAAACAAAATTCGATACAGATGACTATCAGAGTAATACAGAAACGCAAACGGGTACGTTGGAAACGGGAACGGTGGAATTTGCACCGGATACCCCGTTATATACGGAGCATTTGGACTTGTCTCAGCCTGATACGACGATTAATATGACAGATATGGGAAATACTGCAGATGTTAATTTTTCACCAGATGTGGAAATGCAAACAGGGTTTGCCCCGCAACCGATGACGGATAATACGGCTGATGGAGAAATAAAAACGGTTGATTTTACAGGAAAGCCTCATCCGGAAAATGAAACAATTCGTTCTGGCAATACGTTTGAAATGTCGCAGGAAGCCAAAGAAGTACGTGATTTGCATGATGCGTTTAAGGTTGGTACAAATGAGCCGGATAAAGCAGAAGAAGATATTCGTAAATTAAATGATTCGTTTGCGGATAAAGGTCAATACGGTTATGTGGATGGTGTTAAATTAGGCGCTACCGATAAACGTAAAACTGATTGGGACACGGTATATAAGCAAGGGGTATCCAAACATATCGATAAAATTGGGTCTGAAAAAGACATGACAGATTTAGCTTTGGATATTCTTGTCGCAGGTATGATGGTTCCGTTGGATTCTTTAAAAGAATATTTACAACAAAAACGGTTAAGTCAAAAAGAAGATGCTAAAAAAGCTGTTGAAAAACGGGGTGAATTTATCGCCGATAATTTAAGAAATCATGGTTTGAGCAAATTGGATTTATCGACTAAATTAGCGCGTGATGGGCAAAAATGGATTTTGCAAGACCCGAATTATGCCATTATTCCAGAACAGGGCCCTTATACTAAATACGAAAAAGCTTTGTTGGAAAAAAGAGAGTTTGCAAAGGGGTTGCCAACAAAATCGGATGGGAGTGTTGATTTTGACAAAATGTCATTATCACAACGGAAAAAATATGGTAAATATTTAACAATATATGCTCATTTGCCTGAATTTAAAAATTATGTTTATGAAATGACGGGTGTTAAGCAATCATACGATGAGATGAAGCAAATTGTGTCGACATCTAAAGAAATGAAAAAAGTGTCATTGTTGTCTCCGGACGAACAAGTTGTTGCTCAACAGGCAAGGATACAAGAGTTAGAGCAAGCTGTTGTTGACTTGCAGTCTTCAAAAAAAGAGCAAGGGGCAAACAGTATGCTTAGCCCGAGCAATATGCAGTCGAACAGTGTACAACCGACTGCTCATGTACAAGCGCCATCAGATGTGCACGCTCCGAAGCAAGCCGGTGTTCGGGAAACAAGTGTTAATGCCGGGCAACCCACTGTGAAAAATGTACAAACGCCGAAAAATGTAAGGGATGATGAACATGAACGGAAAAAAGCTGAAGCATTGGCTTCCGTTCAAATGGAAGATTTGGCAGATGTTAAAATTTCAGGGACGGTTAAAAATCCGATTGTGACAATGCCGGATGGAACCCGTATTCCGGTAGATAATCGGCGAAAAGAAGAATTAGATACCGAGGTGCGTGAAATTGATCGTAAGAAAAAATCCAATGATGAAGCTGCACATATGAATCGGCAACAACAACGCCAATTGGCAATGGGACGTTCCGGTCAAACACCGATGTATCAAGCTCCGACACAAACACGGACAACTGGACGAGGAATGTAAAAGAACTGCTGTATTTAAAAGGGGAGATTTATGGCAAAAAGTAAAAAAATAAGTTTTTTGAAATTGATATTGACCGGTCTTTTTTGGACTGTATTCTATTTGTATTTGATTGTTCCGTTTATCGGATATTGGGTTGATTTTGATTTGCTTTCAAGTATGGCTTGGGCAGAAAAGTACAATGATTTTATCAATTATAAATGGCGGGTCAATACGTTAACGGAATTGCGGTTGTTATTGGTTATGTTGTTGTGGATTCCTCTTTGGTTTGTGGGGTGGTTTTTACTATATCGGGTCAATTGGAAAAAATTTAAACCGGCTCCTCGACGCCGAAGAATTAAAAGAAAAGTGTTTGAACTGAATGAGAATAAACCGCTGTATCATATGCCCCGTAAAATGCCTTCTACTGTTCAGGCCAGTCGGTATATTGCTCCTAAATTACCTAATCAGGTGGAAACTGTGGCTCCAGGGGCAAAAAGTCATACTAATTTGGTTCAAATGATACGAATGGTAGCGACACTTGCCAAAAAATATAAAGTAGAAATATTTCAACATATTTTATTAGAAGGGAATCGTGTGCCGTTAGCAATTTCGACGGATGCACGTGCCGTTTTGATTGAAATTGTGAATAAAAAGAATGTGAATTGGTCGGTTGAATTTACAGATGACGTCACTCAAAGTGGTTGGTATTCCGAAGGGGGAGTGATGGAGCGTCTAGCAAAAGATTTGTTAGGAGCAACTGCATCATTGGCTCGTTCTGAACCGAATTCAGAAATATTATCGGCTATTTTGATTATGGATGGGCGTATTTTAAATGCCAAACAAGCTGTTGAGTATTTTAAATCAAAAGGTATCTTTTTAATTGGTTATAACAATGCGGAACCATCATCTGAGTTGCCGGATTTGGCTTCGTTTTTAAGTACTTATTTTGATTTGAAACCTGGTGAAACAGATCCGGCTCCGCATCCGGTTCAAAAGATACCGTTGAAACAAAAACAGGCACAATCTGCACAGTCAGTTCAACAACCTGCTCAATCGAGTCAAGGCGACCGACAAACGCAACCGGCTCAATCAGCACAGGCTGAAACACAAACAGCATCAGCAGAAGTTTCCGGCACTTCATTTAATTCTGATAATGACGAAGATGTGACAATTCTTGATAATGAAGATGATTTTGTTGAAGCAGACGAAGAATTCATTGATGAAGATGATGATACGACGGATGATATTGCAGATGATGATGTTGACATGGATGATGACATCGACAATGAAGAAGGTGGCGATTATTCGGCAGAATTGGAACAGATAAAGGCAAATTTTAGTATGTTGATGTCAGGAACAGAGACGAAAAAAGAGGAGAATAAAGATGTTCTTCCGGAAGTTTTGCCGGAAACAACGGTTGATTCTCAACAAAAAAACAAAAGCAAATTTCGGGCACCGATGCCGACAAAAAAATCATAAAGAGAGTGTTTGATGAAGTGGATGCAACAAATAAAAAAAGAAACGCCTTTGGTAAAAATTGCATATGTTTTTGCAACGTGGTTTGGGAGTGGGTTGTCTCCGAAAGCACCGGGGACGGTCGGTTCGCTTTGTTCCTTGCCTCTTGTTTATGTTTTGGCTCCGTATGGGTGTTTGGGGATTTTAATAGCTTCAGTTGTTGTGTTTTTAATCGGTTGGTGGGCAACGCACATTGTGTTAAAAACACAAAAAAAACACGACCCGGGTTTTGTCGTGATTGATGAAACAGTTGGACAAACATTAACTTTTTTATGGGTTGTAGGTGTGGGAATGATGTGGTATCATTATGTAATCGGTTTTGCATTTTTTCGCTTTTTTGATATTGTCAAAATGGGTCCGGTTTCTTATTTTGACAAAAAAGTTCAAAATGCGTTTGGTGTGATGACGGATGATGTTATGGCAGGTTTGTTTGCATCCGTTGTTTTGTATGGCTTGCAGTTTTTAATATAACAACAAGGAGAATAAAATGGAAAAAGAAGAAAGCGTTTTAAATAATAACAATCATTTTAAACATGCATTGGAATTATATGCCCAATCAAAAGGGTATCAATTAACACCGTTTGCCGATCGGATTATTAATCGGTGTTTAAATGCTTGTGATGGTCATTGTCCGTGTGATGTATCCCGTGGTTTTTGTCCGTGTGGTGAACATGAAAAAGAAATTGCCGAAATGGGACATTGTCACTGTAATTTATTTAAAAAATAAGTATAGCAATATAACGGAGGATGGATTTTTATCCGTCCTCAAAACTATTAAAAATTCCAAATAATAAAATAATTTTGGTTTTGTTTTTAATTTTTTTATAGAAATTACAAAATAATACTTGACTTTCATAAAAAAAGAAGATATAAAAACTTTAACATTTTTTTTAATTGTAATTTTATGGAGAATGAAAATGAAACGTACATATCAACCAAGTAAACTTGTTCGGACACGTCGTCATGGTTTCCGTGCAAGAATGGCCACAGTAGGCGGTCGTAAAGTTTTAAACGCACGCCGTCGTAAAGGTCGTAAAGTTTTAAGTGCTTAATTGCTTAAAGAGATTAACCTATTGCAAAAAGGAACGTGTCAGTGTATTCGTTCCTTTTTTTATTCGGTAAGTAGACAAGTGTTTTTTGAAGAGTGATAAAATATTGGCAATGTTGGACTTTTACTTATCAAATCAGAGGGATAAGGATGTGTTGCAGATGTCACTTTTTTGATTTTTGTTGAATGAGTTTTTTTTAACCGGTGGATATAGGATTTGTTTATGAGTGAGAAAAAGTTTACATTACCGCCTCGTATTCGCAAGCGTAAATATTTTTTATTGGCTTCTAATAATGGACGAAAATATGTTTCATCTGGGTTGATTTGTCAGGCGATTGAAAATCAAAAAGATATTTTACAAGTCGGTTTTACTACAACAAAAAAACTGGGCTCAGCTGTTGTTCGTAATAAGATTCGTCGCAGAATGAGAGAAGTTGTTCGGTTGTTTTTTGTACCCGAGGCTCCTGCTGGATATAATTATGTTTTTATCGGTCGCTTTAATACAGCAACCCGTTCTTTTGAGGCGTTGAAAAAGGACGCTTTGTATTTGTTGCGAGCTGTTCAGTCAGATTATGAACGGCGGTTATCTGGTAACGGCAAGACGCCTTTTGTTGAAACGTCCATATTATCCGATTCGGTCGGAAAAAACGGGAAAGACTATGCTTCCGATTTGTTCGATAAAGGGAAAACACAGATAGGGCAAAATAACCAATCTGCTACCTTATCTGAAGGGGGAGTAGAAAAAAATAAAATAAACGATAAGTTTTTTTGTGTATCAACAACTAATCCGGAAATTGAGGAATAATATGTTGTTTCAACAGATAAAACAAGTTTTGTCGCAAATATTTTTACAGGTGTTTTTAAGCTGTATTTGGATTTATCAAAAAATTTTATCACCGCTCAAACCGAATTGCTGTCGTTTTACGCCAACGTGTTCAGCATATGCAAAAGAAGCTTTTTTGTTGCATGGTGTTATAAAAGGTGCTATGCTGTCGCTCAAACGTATTTTGAAGTGTCATCCTTGGGGAAAGTCGGGATATGATCCCGTTCCGCCAAAAGATTGATTATTTCGAGTTTTTTTATTGTATAAAAATGTTTTTTGTTTGTAAAAGGAAATAAAATGAAATTGCAGGAAGAACAACAAGAAAGAAAAAATTTAATTATTGCTGCCTTATTAGTGACAGGTGTTTTGTATGGGACAAATATCTTGTTTCCGAAACCACAAACGGAAACATTGTTAACAGGGTCGGATCAAACGGTTGCCGAACAAACAATCGGCATTGCCAAAACGAGTGATTCCGGAGTAATTGATTTAGCATCTGTTGATTCAAAAGGGATTAATTCAGAACAAGGCATTCAAACGGAAACGTCTGTTTTAAAACCTATTATTCCCGATCAGATTATTCAAATTCAAAATGAAGCAATTAAAGGTAGTTATAATATACAAAAAGGGAAATTATCTCAGGTTGATTTGTTAAAATACAAACAAACGACACAGGATAATAGTCCGGCAGTTTCATTGTTAACAGATACATATTACACGCAAATGGGCTGGAAAAGTCCGGATGCTGTTATTCCCGTTCCGATAGCAACGGATAAAGATTTAATGTTGCAACCAAATAAAACAATTATTGCCACAGGGCAAACGGATGATTTGAAATTAACCCGTCAAGTAACGGTTGATAATGATTATATGGTTTCAACAACTGATACATTAACCAATTTAACCGATAAACCGATTCAGGTTTATTTTGGTGGTGAAATTGTGCGGACTTTATCGGATATTCCTGCTGTTTCCACAGTTCATGAAGGGTTTATTGCCGTTTTAAAAGATAAACTGATTGAAGAAAAATATGATGATATTGCTGATGAAGTATTTGAAGAAAAAACAAAAGGCGGTTGGTTTGGTATAACGGATAAATATTGGCAAACAGCTTTGATTTTAGATGGTAAAGAATGGGGAAAAATCAGATTTGAAAAAGGGATGAATGATGTTTATAAAGCAGAATTTTCAGGTGTTTATATAACAATTCCGGCCGGTGAAAGTTATACGCATACCAGTCGTGTTTTTGCAGGAGCCAAAACAGTTGATTTGTTAACCCGTTACGAAAAACAATATAATATTCCGAAATTTGATTTAACCATTGATTTTGGATGGTTTTATTTCCTAACAAAACCGTTTTTGCATATTTTAAACTGGTTATACGGATTGTTGGGAAATATGGGAATTGCCATTTTGGTTTTTGCAACGCTCATTCGCTTACTGCTATTACCTGTTGCAACAAAATCATATGAAAGTATGGCTAAAATGCGTAAATTGCAACCACGTTTGACAGAATTAAAAACACGTTTTAAAAACGATCCGTCTCGGTTACAGATTGAAATGATGAATTTGTATAAACGGGAAAAAGTATCTCCGGCTTCCGGTTGTTTACCGATATTTTTACAAATTCCGGTCTTTTATGCCTTGTATAAGGTGTTATCTGTTTCCATTAATATGCGTCAGGCACCATTTTACGGATGGATTGAAGATTTATCTGTTCCTGATCCGAGCTCTGTCTTTACGGCATTCGGTTATTTGGATTGGCCGATTCCTGCCTTTTTGAATTTGGGTGTTTTGCCGATTCTGATGGGGTTGACAATGGTTATTCAGCAAAAGTTTAATCCGACCCCGCCGGATCCTGTTCAAGCAAAGGTTTTAAAATGGATGCCCGTTCTGTTTACGTTTATGTTGGGTGGATTTGCGGCCGGTTTGATTTTGTATTGGACGTGGAGCAATATTTTATCCATTTTTCAACAAAAATACATTATGCATAAAGTGGGGGTTAAGTAAATGGAGATTATTCATTTAACACCGGAAGATACGACAAAAAGTCTGTTGAAAGAAGGAAATGCCGTTTTTACCGAAAAACCCGTTTATCGGCTCAGTGTAAACAGTGTTGAACAATTACCGATTGGAGATAAAAAGGAATTTGCCTTTGCCGGTCGTTCAAATGTTGGAAAATCCAGTTTGATTAATGCCGTGACAGGCGTTAAAGGATTGGCTCGGGCATCTAATACACCAGGGCGAACACAATCATTGAATTATTTTGAAACGCCGGATTTTTTTATTGTTGATTTGCCGGGGTATGGTTATGCGGCTGCTCCTGAAAAAACGGTTCAGAGTTGGACCCGTTTGATTCACGATTATTTACGGGGCAGAGTGCAGTTGGCTCGGGTATTTTTGTTGATTGATTCCCGTCACGGTATTAAAACGGTGGATGAAAAAATTATGAAAATGTTGGATTCTGCTGCCGTCAGTTATCAAATTGTTTTGACAAAAGCCGATAAAATTCCGTTGAAACAAGCCGAAGTCGTTTGGGCTCAAACAAAAGAAACAGCACAAAAGCACGTTGCTTGTTATCCGGAGGTTTTATTGACGAGTTCGGAAAAGAATAAGGGCATTGAAGAAGTGCGGGCTCAATTTGTTAAAGTTTTAAAGGGCGTTTAATCGGTTGGCTGTATTAAAAAAAAGTAAGAGTGTATTGTCAGGTTTTTAAATTGATGTGTCGATTAGGTTTAAATCGATACAAAGCAGAGGAATAAAAATGTATTCATATTGTTTAACAGATACTATTTATGCATTATCATCCGGAGCAGGAAAAGGCGGAGTAGCCGTTATTCGTGTGTCGGGCAGTAGAGTGACATATTTAATTCAGGAAATTACACATATTGACAATCCAACTCCCCGATATGCTTATTTTAAACCATTAACGGATAAGAATGGAGAGATTATTGATCATGCTTTAGTGCTTTATTTTAAAGGACCGAACAGTTTTACAGGTGAAGATGTTGTTGAATTTCAAGTGCATGGCGGATCAAGTGTAATCGATGCCGTTTTTAAACGATTGAGTGAATTTTCAGAAGTGCGTCCAGCCGAACGTGGAGAATTTTCCCGTCGGGCTGTTGTTTATGGTAAAATGGATTTAACGGCTGCCGAAGGGATTATGGATTTGATTGATGCTCAAACAGAACAGCAACGCAAACAGGCTTTGGCACAAACAGAGGGGAAATTAGGATCCTTGTACGAACGATGGCGGAAATTATTGGTTCATCATATGGCATATTTAGAAGCATTTATTGATTTTCCTGAAGAAGACATTCCGCCCGAAAAAGAAGCTCAAATCGAACAGGATGTGCATGCTTTACAGGCAGAAATATCGGCACATCTGGATGATAAGGAACGAGGACAACGTTTGCGGGAAGGATTTCAAATTGCTCTTATTGGTGTGCCGAATGTGGGGAAATCTAGTTTGATGAATGCTTTGACAAATAAGGATATTGCCATTGTGACCCCGATTGCGGGGACAACACGAGATGTGGTAGAAGCTCATTTGGATGTTGCTGGTTTTCCAGTTATACTAGCTGATACGGCAGGATTGCGTGAAAATGCCGAAGCCATTGAAGCCGAAGGTATCAGACGGGCCGTTCGTCGGGCAGAAGAATCCGATTTGATTTTATACATTCAGGATATGGCACATTATCCGCATGTTGCTCCGTTGCCACCGGAATTAGAGGCTATTGAACACAAAATTATTTGGAATAAGTGTGATGCTTATCCGCAAACTGTTGTTGAAAACGGTTTGGCAATCAGTGCTAAAACAGGGGCAGGGATAAAAACCTTATGGGAAGAAATTACAACCGATTTAAAAGAACGGTTGGCACCGGCAGAAAGAGCCATTACACGGGAAAGGTATCGAACGGCTTTAACGGCATGCGCCGATTGTTTGCGAACGGCATTGTTGGCACCTGATATTGAATTAAAAGCTGAAGATTTACGTTTGGCAGCTCGTCATTTAGGGCGAATTACCGGACGTATTGAAGCTGATGAATTGTTGGATGTAATTTTTCGGGATTTTTGTATCGGAAAATAAGTATTCTTTGTGGTAAAATGGTGTGTATAGCGGTTTTATCGTTGAATTTTATCGGTTAAGTGCCGTTTTCAGATGTAAATGTTTATTCAAACAGCTTTTTTTAAGCTATGAATAATTGTACCTTTGAAACAATAGGGTAAATATTCCTGTATTTCAAAGAATAAATCTCTTGAATGAAGATGGTATCTGTATCGTCCGTTGAAAAAGGATTGGTTAATTGATTTTTAGATATAAAAAAAGACAGTGATGAAAAATGTGGAACTCAAGATAAAACCATTTAACATCACTGCCTGAATCGACTTAAAGTGCTTTGGGATCTTTAAGTCGTTAACTTCAACAAATTAGCTTTGTTTGAAGGTATATGTTAATGAACCATTACCTGTAGCACAACCGCTGTTAGAAATACCTAATGATGTCGCTGTTGCTTGACAGATTTTTTTATTATCAAATGTTAATACGATATCTACACCATCTTCATCAATAGGGTTAGATGCTGCTAATGCAATAGTTGTACCATTTACAGAATTATTTGAACCAAACAACCCTGTTGAAGCAAATGTAGGATTACTATAATTATTTGGTACAGTCCCATTGTTCATCATTTTTGCTGTCATCCAACCAGAGTAAACAATAACAGCATATTTGTTTGTCATATCGACAACTTCATTTGCACGATAACGGTTCATTGCCATTGTGTAACCGGCAATACCACCAACTGATAAAACACCAATAATAGCTAAAACACCAAGCATTTCAACCATTGAACGACCAGATTCATTTTTTTTCATTTGTCTTTTCCTTTCATCTTTTGAGTACTTTTTCTCCGTTCCCCGAACGAATAAAAGCTTTTCTTTGGCGGTTTTCCGCCGTTAGTCTCTTTGGAAAACAAATAGTTGCTTCCAACTATAAGTGTAA
>JAFZGR010000155.1 GCA_017555325.1 Alphaproteobacteria bacterium
AAAAATTAATAGTCAATGACAATTTACGGATACAGTTAGGTGAAAATGCCCGAATAATTTCAGAACAATACAGTTCAGATAAAATATTAAATGCTTGGTTAAATCTTATTGAGAAATAATTTTAATTTAAATATCAAAAAAAAACATAAATTTTACTTCATTGTTTATCATAATAGAGTATGTTAAAATTTTTCATATTTTAATTTTAACAAAGGATAATCAATGGAAAATATTAAAAATTTAATTGTAGGATGTGGTTTTTCTGGGGCAACATTAGCCTATAAGATTGCAACGGAACTCAACGAACCGGTGACAATTATTGATGCAAAAAATCATATCGGCGGAAATTGTTATGACTATACGGATGAAACAGGCGTTTGTGTTCATCAATACGGAACACATATTTTTCATACGAATTTAAAAGATGTATGGGACTTTGTCAGTCAATTTACAAAATGGAATCCGTATATGCATGAAGTTCGGGGATATATTGACGGGCAGGAAGTTCCCATTCCGTTTAATTTAAACTCAATTCATCAGGTTTTTCCTAAAAGCATTGCCGATAAACTGGAAGAAAAATTAATTTCACGTTTTGGTTTTAATGTAAAAGTTCCGATTTTGGAATTACGCAAAGTCGGAGATGAAGATTTGACCTTTTTAGCTGATTATATTTATGAAAAAGTATTTTTACATTATACACTAAAACAATGGGGAATGAAACCGGAAGAGTTGGATCCGGCTGTAACTGGACGTGTCCCTGTTTATATCAGTCGGGATAACCGTTATTTTCAGGACACCTATCAAGGAATACCGTTAAACGGTTATACGCCGGTTATTGAAAAAATGCTTGCGCATCCGTTGATTACGGTTCGGTTAAATACAGATTTTAATCAAATAAAAGAAACTGTATCATACGAACGATTATTTTATACGGGTCCGATTGATGAATTTTTCAATTACGAATTGGGCGAATTACCATATCGCAGTTTAAAGTTTGATTTTGTGACATTTAATAAGCCTTATTTCCAATCCGGTTCGGTTATCAATTATCCGAATAATTACACATTTACCCGAATTGGAGAATATAAATACTTTTTGGATGACAAAACCGACAAAACGGTTGTGTCTTTTGAATATCCGCAAGCCTTTGAATTGGGTAAAAATGAACGATATTATCCCATTGTAAAAGATGAAAACCAGACTTTATACAATCGGTATTTGGAAGAAGCAAATAGTTTGTCGAATGTTTACTTTTTAGGTCGGTTGGGTGATTATAAATACTATGATATGGACAAGGCAATTGCTCGTGCATTGGCTTTGTTTGAAGAAATTAAAGGTCGGTAGATGACTGTTTCTCCGAAAATATCCGTTATTGTGCCGATTTATGGTGTAGAAAAATATTTGTGTCAATGTATAGATAGCATATTGGCACAAACATTAACGGATATTGAAATTATTTTGGTTGATGACGGATCAAAAGATAGATGTCCCGAAATTGTAGATGAATATGCAAAAAAAGATTCTCGGATTGTTGCTGCGCATCAGGAAAATGGTGGGTATGGACGCGCTGTTAATCATGGAATTGAATTGGCAAAAGGCGAATATATTGGCATTGTTGAACCAGATGATTGGATTTTTCCGAATATGTATGAAACATTATATACTGATGCAAAAAAGTATGATGTTGATGTTGTTAAAGGGGCGTATAA
>JAFZGR010000156.1 GCA_017555325.1 Alphaproteobacteria bacterium
GGAATATGCAGAGAAAAACGGATTTAAAGAAGTTGAAAGTTGTTTAAGCACACAACTGGGCATAGTGGCATTGAACCATATGAAAGAGTTGAATAAAAAATACTTAAAATTAAAGAAGGTTTCTCCTGAAAAGGTGCAAAAATTCAGCCAAAACAACCCTGATTTTGTTAGATTTTTATATATTTTAAATCAGATGGCAGAAGCCGAACTGAATAATACACCACAAGTTCAATTTAAGCAAAAAGCAACACTGCCTTCAACAGAATTGCAAAGAAAAAAGAAAGAGAAAAAACGATAAAATTTATCTGTTGTTGCGTTTGGATTTGTTATACGGATAAGGCTGGATTTGAAACACATCCAGCCTTTTTTGTATTAAAAAGTGCCTCCGATTAAAGATGTTTTCTTAAAATTTTATACAGTTTATTTTCCTATGGGACTTTCATTACGTGTTATTTATCATATTTTGTTTATCAAAACCGATTCATTTCCCATTTGGCGGAACATTCATCACATGTTGTTCGTCATATTTTGATATAAGTATTATTTGCTTATCGGATGCTTTTTTAAAGCAAAGAAAAAGCAAGGAAAATTCTTTTATAAATAAAACCGTTTATTTCCAATAATCATTAATCCAAGGACAGGGCAATAAATGTTTATAGATTTTTTTTACGCCTCGTGGATATTTTCTGTCGGTTTTGTCAGAACACCATATCCCTTTAACGGCATCTTCCATCCCCGGTAATCCGTGAAAAGCAATCATTTTTAAGCCCTTGACATCTGGAATTTTTGGTGTAACAAATGAACGCAAGTACCATTTTGGTAAACAATGGAAACGAAAACTTTTAAACCAATTATCCGGCCAAAAATTTAAACAGCCTTCTTTTTCAATAATTTTAGAAGATAAATATTCTTGTGAAGCGGTGTAAAATTTTTCCACCATTGCTTTGGGATTTTCTTCAAAATAACGTTTAACATAGCCGAGTTTTCCAACAACAAATGAATAACAGCTTGCTTGACCGACTGTATCACCTTTTGTATTCCAGTCGTTAATAATGTAAAATTTATCACCTTGCGGATATTCAAAAAACTCATCTAAATTACCGACAATTAATGAATCTAAATCAAAAAAGAAAACACGCTGTCCCGTTAATCCGCCTAAATTATCGTCACACAAAGCGGCTTCTTTTTTATAAGCATATTTTTTTGCCCATTCTTCTTCACCTTTTTTTACATTGACAAATTGTGGTAGCGGATGAATATGAATGTTTTTATCCAAATCTTGACCATTATCTGTAAAACAATAAAAATCAATGTGATACTTTGTGTTTCGTTGTATCATGGAGTATAATTTGTTCACATCATCTGCCGTATAAGCAGTACCCCATTTTATGCAAATAACGTTATATTTTTGAGCCATGTCAGCCTCCTTGAATTATAATAAAATCATACAGGTAACATATCACATTGCTTTTCAAGTTTCAAGTAAAAACCTGTTTTTATTTTTATTTAAAAGAAAAAGGCAAAAAAGA
>JAFZGR010000157.1 GCA_017555325.1 Alphaproteobacteria bacterium
GCAATAGTAGATTTGCAACTTCAAACTGCGGTAAACACTGCTGGTATGTTCTATGATGGCAGTAGCTATAATGTACAAGGATTATTTGGACATATTCACGCAGGTTCAGTCAAGAATTTATCTTTTAACAATGTTAAATCCGTTAATTCTTTTCCATTCGAAGAAAATTTACCATCTTTATACTCACCAATCGGATTTCCGTTCGCATCCGTCACACGACCATCCGGATGAACTTGGAACATCACTTCTCCTGTTTTAGGATCACGAACCTTTCCTTCCGGATTCATTGTACCAATAATTTTTCCATTTTCATCATAAAGAATTTCCTCATCACGAGAAACCATATGACCAATAACATTTCCTTCTAAATCAACAGCCGTTCCGTCTGCTAAAATTTTACCGATAACTTCACCTTTTTCATTCACAATAGAACCATCAGCTTTTACACGACCAAGCGGTTTACCATCTTTTCCTAAGATAAGTCCCCGTTCAATAACACGTCCGATAATATTACCGTTATTATCAACAACAGAACCATCATTACGGGCACAACCCATCATTACACCTGACGGATCAACAACTGTTGAATCTGGCATTGTCCGACCCAAATAATCGCCGTTTTGAGCGACAACAATACCATTACGTGTCACTCTACCAATTGTATTTCCAGCAGAATTAACAACCCATTTGTCCGGTCGAATTCGACCGACAACCGTTCCTTTTGCATCTACAACTTGACCATTATATGCTGTCATACCAACAAATTTACAATCATTTGTAATCGTGCGTTGTGGAACAAGCAATCCCAAAATTTCAAATTGAGAGCCTTTAACTGTTTCATTAACAGCAATGATCCCTTTCGTTTCTCCGGTCGGTGAAACAACTTTTCCATTACCAGCCAAAGTTCCCAAAACATCACCTTTTTGACCAATCGCCGGCAAGAACGGCAAAACAGCTCCTACCAATGGTTCATCTTTACCCAAAATTGTACCATCATCTAAAATGCGGAATGTTTTTTGACCGGAAGCATCAACAACATCTCCGTTTAATGTTGTTGTTCCCAAAATTTTTCCTCGATAACTAAACGGCATTCCCTGATAAACCGTAGAACCGATATACGGCATGGTATTAAACAATTCTCTGTCTGAAACAGAAATAACAGAACCGTCACTCAATACACGACCTGCAATTAAATCCCCTTTATCCAAAACAATACCATCTGAAGAAATTGTTCCAATAACAACTGCATCATCATTAACAGCGACACCGCTTTGTAATGCTCCTCCGGCCCAAATATTGCCTTCGGTAATTGCCATACCGAATGTTGATTGAATAGCCGCTGTTTTTCCGTTTTTATCGACGACTAAATTATTACCGGCAGTTTTTCCGAGAACAACACCGGACTTATTAACAAACGTTGTTGCCGGCATAACGCTACCAATAATTTTACCATTAATGTCATAAACAGCACCAGTTCCACTAACACGACCAGCCGGCTTTGTTTTAAATGAAACTTCTCCGTCAATATATGTCTGCCCCAAACTTGTTAATGTATTTGTGTATGGCATCCCCAAAGTTGTTTCGTGTGCAACAATCTGACCCGTTAAACCAACCACATATTTATTCATTAACAAATTGCCAATATTTTTATGGGTGTTAATACTGATTGCTTCACCATTTAACTGTGCCATACCGGACGTTTTGCCTAATAAATTATTACTGACAAACGGAATATCCGATAATAAACGACCAATAACAACATCATCTTGTACAACTAAATCCGTCCCCCTAATTTTACCTTTTGGGTGATCGTTTAATGTGACGATATTTCCATCTTTTCCGATTAAACCAACTGTCCGCCCATCATTATCAAATGCTGCCACATCAAATGGAATATAAGTTCCGATAATCGCGCCCTTACCATTCACAATCCGATTATCAAACAAAACAGTTCCAACAGATTCTTTTTGTGTACCGATAGAACCATCCATTCGGGTCCATCCTAAAAAGCCGTTTTCGTTGCTAATTCCAATTCCTGTTCGTAAAACACGACCGATGATTTTATCATCCATTGATTGGATGTAACCTGCCGGTGTTGATGACCCTAAAAATTTATCTTTTTGCAATAATTTATTATTAACAGCCATAACCGACATAAAAGAACCTTTTGTATCAATCACGATTCCCGTTGGTATCATTGCACCCAATAACTTATTGGATTTATCAAATGCCAACCCATTTGGTGAAACGCCCCCAATCGGTCTGTTTGCTTTGTTCTTCAAACTACCATCAAAACTCATCCAACCGACAACCTGATTTTGATTATCCGTATAGACGGCAAAAGGAACTAATTTTGCTACAACACCACCATCGGTTGTTGCAACAATACCAAATGGCGTGCTATTTCCGATATATTCGCCTCGCAGACCAGTTATTTTTCCATCCGGAGCCATATAGCCGACAAGACCATTTACATCCATAGCCAAAGCCATTCGGGGCAAAACACCACCTAAAATCTTGCCATTACTGGAAATAACAATACCATTACCTAAAACCGATCCGATTTTAGTACCACTACGAGAAAAAACATCTCCGTTTGAAATTGCAATCCCCACTTCTTTTCCCGTTAATGAGGAAACTCTTCCTTCAGGAACTTTAAAAGCGATAATATTTCCATCTTTATCAATAACGGTTCCATCCCCACGTATTGCACCGATAAGCGTATCATCAGCATTTTTTAATGTTCCATCAACTTTCATCCGTCCTAAAAATTTACCGGTTGAATCAATAAACCCAGATTTATCGGCAATTAACCCGCCAACAATTTCTCCTGTTTCACCACTGACAACCGTCAAATTAGGCAATACCTTACCAAATCGTTCACCGCTTTGATTAACAGCATACCCAATTTTAGAAGAATAACGACCCAAAATTAATCCATCCGGAGAAAAAATAACCCCATCAGGCGGAATAAAACCGATATATTTTCCGTCTAAATCCACAATAACATTATTTGCATTAACCGTACCAATTTTATTACCAGCAGCATCATAAATATCATTTCCAATGCGTGTCCAACCCATTGGGTTTCCGTTTTCATCTGTAACGGTTCCACCGGTTTCCTGTCCGGAAGATAACAATTCTCCGGAAAGAGTTGTAATTGAACCATCTGCATTCACACAACCGATAATTTTTCCGGTCAAATCCATCACTTTTCCATCAAAACGAATCCGTCCCAACACTGAGCCGTCACTTTTATATACAATTCCTTTTTTAGCAACTGCACCAATAACTTCATTTTGTTGATTAATAATCGTTTTTTCCGGTGTCATACATCCAACAAACTGATTTGTCAAATCATTAACTTTACCGTCAACATTTACCAATCCTAACAAACGACAACCATTAGCAACTGCCGCAGCCCGTGTCACAACAATTCCGATAATTTTGTTATCAGCATCTTTAACAAACCCATCCGGCATTACTTTCCCAACAGATTTCAAATCAATGTTAAAAACTTCTCCGGTCGGGAAAACAGTTCCGATTGTACCACAACCATAACCGATAACATGCCCTTTCATTAGAACAGCGCCAATCAATTTCTTTCCTGTTGAAATAGAACCATCCGGATTAATACACCCAATAACCTTTCCTTTTCCACTAACAGCTTTTCCTTCAGAATTGACAAAACCAACAACGGTTCCTTTTTCGTTGATAACAACACCTTGAGAAATCACTGAACCGATTTCTTCATTTGCCGTATTAACAACCGTTCCGTCAATCAAGGCTTTTGCAATAACTTGCTCATAAGCATCCTGAACATCTCCATTTAACAGAACACGACCGATTGACTGACAACCAACCCCTACTGCAACACCTTGCGGAATCGTAGCTCCAATTAATTCGCCTTGTTGATTAATAGCAAATCCGGCATACGTAACTGTCGCTATTGTTTCATTTTTAGCGTTGATAATCGTTCCATCAGGGATAATACCTCCAATAACTTTACCTGAAAAATCAGCAATTAATCCCCATGGACGCACATAACCGATTAACTTGCCGTCCAAATTCACAACCTGTTGATCAACACGTACTTTCCCGATAACAGTATTTGTTGCATCAATAACCGTACCGTCTTTTGTCATTTTACCAAAAACCTTACCCGTTTTATCCATAACAGACAAGACCGGAATTCCTGCCCCCAATACGGTTAATTTTGAATCAACGATTGTTTTATCACCCAATACCTTTCCTAATGTTTCCCCGTTAGCATTAATAACTTCATTAACGTTATTAATAGTTCCCATTATTTCATTATTCATATTCAAAGCAATGTATTCAGGCGTTGCAATACCGACAATATTACCATCTTCATCAATGAAAATACCATTTACTTCTTTAACCCGTTTTCCATTAATAGTTATATATCCATCTTCATCAATCGGATACAATTTGCCATCCAAACCCATCGCCATACGTGGTTCAGCAGCCTCTTGCTTTCTGATATCTTCACAAATCACACAATCTTTGGAATCAGTTGATTGACCTTTTACCAAAATTGGTGTTGTTTTTGTACTCAAACTAGATGCAGATGTTTCTTTCCATGTAATTGTTAATGTGTTTTGAAGTTGTTGCAATGCAACAGGGTTCCATAAAACCTTAATAATACATTTTTGACCGGCCTCCATTGGAACAGTCGGATCACATGTTGTTTCTATTGTAAAACCATCAGCCTGTTGTTGTGCAAATTCAGCACTGATATAATTAATAGAGGTATTTTGTGCCGTTAATGTTAAGATAGCTTCTGCCTTTGAACCGATCACAACACTGTCCATACTGATTTGTGATGGTTCAACCTTTAATTCAGCCGTTCCATATGTACTCAATTCCGAAGTGGATGTAGTTTTATCCAATGAAGTTAACGACTCATTTGTATATGACAACGGTTGTTGTTCTTCAACAACTTGTTCCTTTTTTGATGTCAACATAAGAGCAACTAAAAAAACAAATATAAAAATAATGCCACCAAACAACAACTTTCGATTACTGTTTTTAATGTATTGTTCTGATGAACTTTGTCCTCTGTTTCCTTGCATTGGGTATCCTACTTTACAAAAATGAACACAAATTAACGATTAGGGTAAAGATACAATCCTTATTGTACCCTTACCACTGCACATGAAAAACCACGACGACCTAACTTCTTGCAAAGTTTGTCAGCCGTTGCGACATCCTTAACCGGACCTACTCTTAAGCGGAATAATTCACGCATATTCCCGTCTGCGGTTGTATCTACCGAATAATACGGTTCATAGCCATCCAAGGAATCCTTATTTTGCGTATAAATTGTCTCCCAAATAGATTCCAATTCAGCTATATCGGCATGCGTTCCCAATTCAATAGATATTGTTTCTTTATCTGTCGCAATCGGATTTGCCGATGTCGCCTTATTCATTCCCTGCATAACACCAACAATATTTGCCGAGGCTGTTGGTGAATTCATAACTGACATTGGAATTGACGGCAACGGAGCCATATTTTGTTCATAAATAATAGCTGCTTCCTGTTGCGGAATAACAATCTGCGTTCCATTCACCGGTGTTACTGTTGCAACCGATGCTGCATTTTGCGTTCCACTTGCTTGATTAAAATAATTTTCAATTTGTGTTGCATTGTTTTGTGCAACTGATGCCTGCATTGCATTTTGAGCTTTTGGCACACCGGCATCGGGCATAATATCTGCCGGTTCTTTACTGATAGTTGATGGTCTTACCAATGAATTACTTTGAGCTCCACTATAATCCGTATATTCCAATCCGGAAGCAGGATCCCGACGTAATTTTAAGCAAATTAATTTTTTACCATTTCTTAAAACCATGTCACCAATACCTTCAACAATAATCAAACGACTATTTGGACCACTCGTACGGAAACCCACAGGAACTTCCGTATCTTGTACAATCATGTTCACAATCGGACGTTGTGTCATTGTTAATGCTTTGGGTCCTAAATCAATATAGGTAAAAATATTATCACGCCAAATATTATCCGGAGCAATATCCACATCAGACGGATTCGGCAAATACATATCTATATCAAAATGAAAACTTTCAGGATCTACCGGAATATTTTTCAACCAATCTTTCGGTTCAGAAGACACACTTCCACCAATGGAGCTGCCACGTCCAGCAGCAAATTTTGAAGATGCAATACCGTTTACAGATGTTGAAGCGGCAGCTGTTGTCGTGGCTCCGTTAAAATTTCCGAGTTTCCCTCCATTTTCAACCGGTGTATAACGAGGACCGACCAACACATCTACAACCGATTGTGTAATTTTATCTGTATTATATGTTTCAGACCGCAAATAGAAAACATATCTATTTCCAGACCGTCCAAAAATAATCATATTGCTATCTACCCCTAAATAGGATGGATCTGCATAAACGAGGAGAGAGTTTGGAGCAGCAATTTCGCCACCAAATGATTCAGGAGAACCAATATGGACTTTTTCAATCAATTCCCATGTCGGCAAATTAATTAAAGTCATCATACCTTCACGCAAACGAATCGGCAAAATAACATCCGGAGTCCATGTATATTTTGAATATCCCGGTTTTGATTGTCCTTCTCCCATATGGGATAACGGATCATTCCATGCTTTTTGTTGCATGCCCAAAGAATTTAAATAATCCAAATTAACCGAATCAAATTCGCCATTTGTTTGAGCAATGGCATCACTCAACTGTTCAGCCTGTGTATTTGCAGGCAAAATAGATTGAGCGACTGCATTTGTTGTAAACAATGCTGCAAAAGCAACACTTGCTAACCAATGGATTTTGTGTGAGTTTTGTGTCAACATAAATCTTCTCCTCATAAAAATTTACAATCCTTTGCTTAGCATAGACCCAAAACAATGAAAAAGTCTAGCAAAAAATGCATCAAGATGTGATTTTTTTTTCAGAAAAGCTATTTTCGTTGAATACCGAAAGAAATAACGGTAAATCCAAGTGGATTTTTTAATCTTTTATCCCATGTCAAACCTTGTCTGTTTGGGAAAAATTGGATACGAAGTGTCGCCATCCATTTTGATACCGTCGGTTCAGTATCACCAATCTTCATGTCCGTTAATTCAATTTCTGCCAACCAAACCGTTGACTTATCTTTTTCTGTTCGGTACGGAACAATATTTAAAATTTTAACATGCCGAATCAAACCATCTTTACGGGCTTGAGACATCAAACTTTCCGCATCTTGACGAAATTCATTAAAAACTACGGCTGAACTCATCCAATTAACGGTTCCGTCAATACCCCACCGCCGTTCTAATTCAGGAATATTCGTATTGATTGTTAAACGTGCTAATAAGTATTGACGAATGAATGCTTCCGTCAATAATTGCATATCAATATCTTTAAAATTCGGACGAACAACTCGAATAATTTGTTGTTCTTTATTTAAAGTAGTCAAATAAAACGGCTGAACACGAACAATCGGCAATAATGATGTCAATGCAATCAACAAAATAAGAGAGCTTAAAAAAGACACAACAGCAACAAGTGCAAATGTACGAGCCATCCACAAATAGCGTCTTTCAGTTGCTGCTTCTTCCGAAACATCATAATTATTGTAATTATTAACCGGTTGAAATTGTTGTTCTTGCCGATTCATTTTAAATACTCAATAATTTTATAAAAACCAAGCAGGCAGTTCTGATGTTTTTTCAATTTCCAAACAGGCACATGGTGATTTTTTCAACTCGGAATAATCAGCCCCGATTCCGACCGGTTCTTTTTCATATACAGAACCACAAGCAACAACAAAAGCCATTAAGCCCAAAACAACAAGAAACAGTAAATGTTTTTTCATTTTAATATCCTTTCTATTATCTTTATTTTTTTACATTACCACAGAATAAAAAAGAATCAAGAAAAAAATCCTTCCTAGTCACTTTTTTTTGTTTCTTTAAAAGATTTAACATACATACCATACGGATTTGAATAAAGAGAACCGAATGAGCCTCTGTTTGAATAAGCAATTTCAATAACAGCTACCCGTCTTTTTTTACCGACTTGCCCTCGCCCATATGTATATAAATCAAACTCAACGGTAAAAATGTTATCCAATCTGGATACAGACAAAATATCAATGCTACGTGTTGTATTCCCTGCCATTACCGTATTAATTTTTTCTTTCAACCCCTTCGAAAAATTACTATATATTGAAGGAGAGGATAACCGCGCAACCGGGCCAAAACGCCCCCAACGATATTCCATTTCTCTCTTATCCTGAAAAGAACTATATCTGTTTTCAAGATAAAACCTTAATAAAGCCTCATCAATTAATGACTTATCACCCGTATCATTCGAAAACGGCTCTGTCTGCAATAATTGTTCCGAACGCATTGGGGCCGTACTTAAAATTTGAGCAATAACTTTTAATTTTGGTGCCATTTGCAACAACGTTAAAATTAAAAACAAATTAATTCCGATAATAATCGATGCAATCACCATCCAAAAACGAGCAACCAGTTGTCCGGAACCAGGTGTCGTTTGCTTTAAATTTAAATTTTCAAAAAGCATCATATTCTTCCTGATTACTACAAGCCACCATTAATACATAAAGCATCAATTTTCTGTTCACGAACCAATGCTCTGCGAGCTTTATCCTCTTTAGCACTTTCTTCAAACAACGCATATTGAGCCTTTTGGCTTTCAATATTTTGCTGAACATTATTTGTTGCCGATGCTGTTTGTTGGGCTTCTCCGTTTAGATCTTCCTCTA
This sequence comes from Alphaproteobacteria bacterium, assembly GCA_017555325.1. Lineage (GTDB taxonomy): Bacteria > Pseudomonadota > Alphaproteobacteria > CAAHEQ01 > UBA3637 > RGIG4140. The sequence goes on from JAFZGR010000157.1 coordinate 8,782, forward strand.
ATGCCTTTAAAAAGAGTTCATTATTACTCCGTTCCGAAGCATTCAATAACTGAACAGCCATTGAATATTCTTCCGGATTTGTTTCTTTATTGAAATCTCTCTTCAACGCTTCAACTTTTTCCTCATAAGGTAATGCCTGAAATTTCTGTAATTTATCACTTGCTTTTGTTAAATTGTAGGTTGCTTCATTTTTCAAAAGATTTTGAGTCTTGTTTATCAACTCTTTTTTCAATTTAACCAACTCATCTTGAACAAGTTTCGGTTTTGAAACATCAAATGATAAAGTAATTCCATATTTTTCTAAATCGGAATTAATTTCTTCAATTTGTTTTTCAACAATTTCCTTCGCTATTGTGGAAGCTTTTTTCTGGTTTTGCAACTCGGTAAATTTCTCTTTATACACCGCCAATCTATTATTTATTTTTGTACTATCCCAATTACGAACTTCTTCTCGCAATGTTAGTGAATTTGGCATAAAGAATGTATCCATTTCACCCCCTTCTGCCCTATCGGTTAACCCTTCACGAATATATCTTGCCCACGGAGTCGGCCATTCCGGAAACATTGTTCCCGTTTTTGCCGGATCAGTCATTAATTGAATATATTCATAAACAGGAGGCAACGGGTCCGGCATACTCGGCAAAGCGGTTGCATTTGAAATTGAGGACATAATATTATCATAGTTCGGATGAGTATCTTTTAAATATTTTAACAAATCCGCATATTTCTTTTGATTTTCTTCCTCATTCAACGTATTTAAAATACCATTTGTTTGTGTAAATGAATGCACATATTGATTAATGGTTGCGTTAATCGTCTCTTGTCCTAAAACTCCCGTTGTATTAAACTTTGTTTGGACGGCACTTAATTGAGAAAGCACATCTTTTGTATATTGATATTTTTGATCAATCCATAAAGGGAAACCGGTACCGACAGAAGCAAGTGCTCCGTACTTTTCCGGATTTGCATACACATCTTCCAAAGTTGATCTGGCTACTCGCCAATATGGATATGCTTCTGAAATTTCTTCTTCATCCGTCGGAACGGGTTCTTGTTCCGCTAAAAATGAATTATCTTGCAATTTTGCCTGTTCTGCTTTTTTCTGAACCGCCTCAATATCAACATCCTCAGCGACTATGATTGTTTGGTTTTCTTCAATTTCTTCCCCTTTTGCATCTACTTGAGCACTATTGATAAAAATAGTTAAATTAGCAATTTCATCATAATATTTTTCTAATATATTTTTCCATGCATCTTCTGGAGAACTATAAACAGCAGATAAATTTTGAATATTACATTTTGTCATTGCCTCTACCTGTTCAGCTAATAATTGTCGTTTAGCTTCTTCTTCTTCATATTTCGGCAACAACAAATTAATCAAATTGTTTATTTTAACTTGTGTTAAATGTATATCTAATGTTTTCATAAGTGGTTCCTGATAATTTTCAGGAGAAGCAACAACTGCCACCTCCGGAACATAGGGTTGCACTTGTCCAAATTGAGCCAAACAAACTGTTGAAACAGTAAGAGTCATTGCAAACAGAGAAAATCCTGCTAATAAAATTGATGTTTTTTTCATTATTTGCCTCCTGTTGTTTGATCGGAATTACCTGCTGAACC
>JAFZGR010000158.1 GCA_017555325.1 Alphaproteobacteria bacterium
AGCAGAAGATGATGACAGAGTAATAACATATGGTAAAAATATAATTGCCATTAGTAATGAGATAGGAAAGATGGAGGTTTATGGAAATATGATTGGAACAGCTGTAAGTAGTGATGCTAATACCGATCATCTGTTGGGTATTATTGCTGGAAATGTGCATGTTACAGGAAACATGACAGGAACGGTTGATGGGATTAGCGGATTAGATTACGAATATGGTTCTGTTGGTGTTGTTGTTTGGGATTCAACTGTGGATGGGTCTGTTGTTGGAAATGGTTTACAGTGTGGTGTATCGCCTAGTGATTTGACAGTTGGTGGAGATTTAATTGGTATCTCAACAAACGATACTTATTATGGTGCTCATACAGTTGGTGGAGTAGATCTTACTAATTGGGGGCGTGTAGAAGTTGCTGGTGATATTATTGGACAAGGAAATGCTGTTGGTATTAATTTATATTGTGATTCTTCCTATAAGAGTTGGTTTTTGAGTGCTAATAATATTATAGGTACAGGTAATACTGGTTTTAGTTTTTATACAGAGGACGGACAATGTGAAGTGCCGACTATTCAAGCCAATAATATCATTGGAGACAGTACAACAGATTCCACTGGGTTTCAGTTAGATAACGAGAGAAATATAACATTAAATGTATCTGGTATTTATTATTGTGCTAAATATAAAGTATATTATCCACTTGTTCCACCTATTCACTGTATGAGTGGCTGTTCTTGTGCTTGCACGGATAATAGTCAGTGTACAGGGGAAACGCCATTATGTTCGGGCGGCGTTTGCTCGGCATGTAGTGGCAGTACGCCTTATTGGAATGGTTCAGCTTGTGTTGCTTCTTGTCCCAATAATAAACCTTATTTGGATGGGTCAGTTTGTGTGACAGTTTGTCCAACGGATAAACCATATTTAAATGGAACAACATGTGTGGATGAATGTCCGGCAGAAAAGGCTTATAGCTATAATGGTCGGTGTATTGAAACTTGTCCTGCGGATACGGTTATAGATGGAAATAAATGTGTATCCGGAACGCCGGATGAGTGTCAATCGGCAATGACAACTGCTGGATTTAGCACGGATAACTTTACAATGGATGGATATACTATTAAATATACCGGTGATATGACGGTTGCAACTGATTTAGATATATCTTCTTGTAATTTAGATGTTTCTGGTGCTTTAAATGTGAATGAAGGAAAAACACTTAAAGCTTTAAATGTATCGGCAAATTCATCTACAACAGAAGGTGTTTATAATGCCGGAACAATTAAAGCAACAGGATTAACGGGTAAAACAACGGCATCTGGTGAATGTGGTATTCATAATAACGGTTTTATTGATGTGGGTAATGGTTCTGTTTTAGGGACAAGTATAGACCATTATGGTATTTCTAATTATAATGGCTCTGATGGAAGAATTTCAGCAGTTACAATTACAGGAAATTCACCAAATGGCACAGGCATTTTAAATGCAACCGGTGTATTGACGGCAAAAACGCTTATAACCGGAACGGGTAAAGTCGGTATTAATAATTTTATTGGTACGATTGATGTTGTAAATGGTGATGTAATTGGAACAGGTACAACCGGTTCAGGCGTTTCTAATTCCGGAACAATTACAACAACCGAGGGAACGGTTAAGGGAACCAGTTCGGGATTTACAGGAAATTATATAACCGGTTATATTACGGCAAACAGTATAGAAGGTGTACATACAGGGACAATAAATACACGTAAATCAGATTCTGCAGGCATTTTAATATTCGGAACTGTTGATGTGACAACCACAGCAAAAGGAACCGGTATGATTGGAATGATGATTGCCGAAAAAGGAAACTTAGAAACAGCTACTGGAACAATCACCGGCGAGGGAACTGAGGCTCATGGTTTGCAAAATGACGGAATATTAACGGCAACGGATGGACTTGTTTCAGGAACAAGTATTTTGGGAACCGGGTTATATAATAATGGAACATTGACCGCTCGTAAAATAACCGGTGACAGAAGTGGAACAACTGGTAATACTACTTCTTCAGATTCTTGTGGGATTGTTGTTAAGTCCGGAACAGTTAATCCAATAAGTGAGTTAATCGGAAACGGTCTTTGTGGTGTTTTTGTTTCGGATACCGGATCAATTTTATCTGATAACGGAACAATAGAAGGAACAGGAAAAAATATAGTTGGTATGGATAACGAAGGGATAGTTACAATCACGAACGGACAGATAAAAACCATAGCCGAAACAGGTAGTGCGCTTAGAAGTTCCGGTACGCTAACGGCAAAAACAATTACCGGAGAACGCACCTCTACAACGGGTAATTTTACAGATAATTTAGGAACTTCCGATGATTGTGCTGTATCTATTACAGGTGGAAAAATAACGACAACAAGTTCTTTAACGGGTACGGGTTATTGTGGTGTTTTAATTGATGAAGGGGCTCAACTTGAAACCGATACTGGAACAATTACCGGTACGGGAATGGATCTTCCGGGCATGTTGGTAAAAGGAACACTTATGGCAACGAACGGAACTGTTTCCGGAACGAGTAACTCTCATGCGGGTGTTTATATTGAAGGAATGTTTACTGCAAAAAATATTATCGGAAAACACACGGGCACAACGAATACTCAGGGTTTAAGCAATTATGGTATTGGTGTTGTATCTGGAACAACAACGGTGGGCTCATCTATGGATGGAAGTGGAATAGGTGGTATTACTGTGCTTTCATCCGGAATGGTTAAAACTTCTGCAGGAACAATTAAAGGAACAGGGACAACGTCTAGAGGTATAGAAAACCAAGGAACTATAACGGCAACAAATGGAACAGTTTCCGGAATAAGTACCTCTAATGCAGGGATAAACAGTTCAGGAACATTAACCGCTAAAACGATGACAGGGAAACATACATCTGCATCTGGTTCAAATTCTTCGGATTCTTGTGGTTTTGCTGTTATTGGCGGAACAACAACTGTAACGGAAACAATGAGTGGTTCGGGTTATTGTGGGATTATGGTTGGGGATAATGGTAAGCTTGAAACTTCTACGGGAACGATTACCGGTACAGGTACGGATTTAAGTGGTGTTCATAACCAAGGCTCTCTTATAGCAACAAATGGAACTGTTTCCGGAACTGCTACGAATGCTTCAGGTGTTTTTAGTGCTTCTGAATTTACGGTGAACAAAATTATCGGTAAGCACACAGGAACAACTGTTTCGGGCACTGTTGGTGATTTTGGTGTTAGTATTGCATCCGGCACAACAACAGTAAAATCTTCTGTTGAGGGTAGCGGAATAGGTGGTGTTCTTACCACAGGAGGCACGCTAAAAACCGATAGTGGCTCAATTACGGGTACAGGTACGGAATTGCATGGTGTTCATAACCAGGGATCTCTTATAGCAACAAATGGAACTGTTTCCGGAACAAGTTCTGGACAGACGGGAATTTATAGTATGGGTACACTTACGGCAAAAACAATTACTGGAAAACATACCGGTACGAGTGGAACAACAAATGCCCAAAATACATCTTTTTATGGTGTTTATGTTGCAGCTGGAACAACAACAGCAACTTCATCTCTAACCGGAACCGGTGTAGGAGGTATTTGGATTAATACATCAGGGAAATTCACTTCTACAAGTGGATCAGTGTCGGGTAGTGGAACAAATGGATGTGGTATTATTCAATATGGTTCGGTTTCAACAGGGGGTACAATTACCGGTACGAGTAGTAATGTATATGGTTTGTATTTAGGGGAGAATACAACGACAAAAGGTGGCAGTATTTATTATTGTAAAACAAAATTTATTCCGAGTACGGCTTCAGTCACTCCGACACCACAGTGTAAAAGCGGATGTAGTTGTAGCAATTAGAAATGTTCTTAATCAGATAAGAAAATGGAACCTTATCTGATTAAGAATAAGGTATGAGGTATTTGTTTCGGAATTTATCGTGCAAATAATTCTACTTTTGCACAAGCTTCTATAGATGTAATGGATGGTGTGTTATCCGCAGGCATCGATATAATGATTGTAAATATAGCATAAAATGATTAAGGATTTGTTTGTCGGAATGCAACAGTTAATGGTGATAATGTAATAAGTACACACTTTCATATGTTGGATGGTTCACACGTGCAATAGAAGTAGATTCCGGTTGTAAAATGTCTGCTGAAATTATTAAAGGGAAAATACCGTCTTCCAATACAGAAGGATATGGTTTGCATATCTATAGAAGTGGTAGTGTTAAAGCATCATCTGCTATTTATTGTTGTCCAAGATATAGTAATAGCGAAACTATTAGTATAGCGCTAGGGCTGAATTGCAATTAGGACCGTTCTTTTAGGTAAACTGGTGTGTTTTGTGTTAAAAGATGAACACTGTTTTTGAAACCATGTTCATCTTTTTGTAATTTACTTCTTAAAAAGTATTGGTAGGTAAAAATAGACCGATTTTTTATTAAAAAGTATATCGGGCTTTTAACATAAAAGTGTTTGTATGAAATTTTGATTTCGAATCCCATTTTCCGCCGGTTTCCGTCACCTTCATATAGCGATATTCCCCACTGAATGTAATTGGTAAAAACGGTATGCCGTATTCAAGTCCTGCCATTCCTTGCAAAGCTGTTGAATTTTTATGGTCAAAACGGCTCATCCCTATACCGGCACCGATATATGGATCAATAAACGGAATAAGCGGAATATTGGTATATCCGTTTAGAAAGACTCCGTCAAATGTGCTGTCTAGGTTATTTTTAGCATCCGGACGGATTCGCAAATATTCAATTTCTGCCCGTGGTTCTATAAACGGAACGGGTAATTCGTATCCGGCTGAAACAGATAGAACCGGAGAGTTTTTATAATCTGAATAGATGTCTTCACGAGAGATGGAACCATCGTTTAATCCGGCCCCAATTCCGCCTTGCACATATAAACCGGCATGTGCAGTGAAGCAGATTCCCGTTATTAAAAGGCAGGTTGTTAAAAATGTTTTCATAATTGTTTCCTTTCCTTGTTTTGATTTATCAATGTATAGAATACACATGAATGTTTAACAATTTATTTACAGAAAGCGAATCATTTTTATTGCCTTTTAAAAATAATTTTGTTATACTTCGATTATTCATATTGTTTTTTAATAAGAAAGGAAAAAAAATGACACTACCCTTAATGCCGAAAGCAACTGCTGTCTGGTTAGTTGAAAATACAACATTGACATTTGAACAAATTGCCGATTTTTGCGGTATGCACTCTTTGGAAATTCAAGCAATTGCCGATGGTGATGTTGCAGCCCATATTATGGGTTTTAATCCGATTGCGAATGGGCAGTTAACGCCAGAAGAAATTAAACGCTGTGAGCAAGACGAAAAAGCATCCTTACAATTGTTGGAGCATCCGGAAATCGAACGTTTGTTAAATAAAGGTTCTCGGTATGTATCTCAATCAAAACGAGGTGATCGTCCCTCCGGTATTGCTTGGATTGTGAAACACCATCCGGAAATTTCAGATGCTCAAATTGTTAAATTATTACGTACAACCAAAACAACAATTACGGCTATTCGGGAACGGACACATAAAAATATCCATAATATTCATCCGAAAAATCCGGTCACATTAGGTTTGTGTTCCGAATCCGATTTAAATAAAGCAATTGCTGTTTCCGTAAAACGTGTTGCACAATAAAGGGGGA
>JAFZGR010000159.1 GCA_017555325.1 Alphaproteobacteria bacterium
AAATTATAAACGTGAACTTTTTTTGTAAGCATAAAAATTTCTTTTGGCGGATACCAATCTAATGCAATTCTACTCTTTTTAAAGAATTTTTTAGGGCAGTATAAGCCGTATTGTGTGAGTTTATATAATAATTTTTGCCCTTTTTTCTTTTTGGGAACTTTGAAATACTTTGCATTTTCAATTTCATGACGCGGACAATCGATATATTCTGCTTGTTTGGCAATCTTGTTGATTTCTTGAAATTGTTTTTCCGGATTTTCACGTAATGCATCACTGCCTTTTAAAATATCTTTCATTGCCCGAATGAACAAATCCATAGAGGTGTAATCGTATGTTTGAAGAAGGTATATAAATTTTTCTTTAAAATATTTTTGATACCGTTTTTCAAAATGAGGTGTATATAGCGTATTTACAAAAAACATATTACGGGGAAGATAATAATAATCAGCTGCTTTTGAAACACGCCAAATAAACGGAGCATGCCATACACAAATACCGTTTAATGAAATATGATGATTTCCAAAGTGACGCCAGCTCCATTCTACATCGTCGCCCCGAAAGAATACAGGGGAGGGTAATCCTTTTTCTTTTGCCGTGTTAACACTAAAACAGTGGTACCACCATGCAGTATCCGTTTTGGCATTTTCATCGGTAAATGTATCGGATGGAATATCATTGATATTTAAAATATTTTGAAGTTCTAATTGTTGTTCTCCATGATAGGCTCGAACCCATAATTTATCTTGAATGGCTAAATTTTCAAAGAAAACATCCTTTCGATACAAATCCATCATAGCCCCATTGATAAAGGCATCTTTGTATTCATCTTTTAAATAGTTGGATAATAATAAAGTCCGATAAAATGATTCCGGAAAGATTTCAACATCATCATCCATAAATAAAATACGAGATACATCCGGCTGATTTTTCATTACTTCCATTAATCCCCGAGCAAAACCGCCGGCACCACCGGCATTCATATTGGGATAAATAGTAATGTTTGATGTGTTTAAATCTGCTGAAAGTGTTTTGCCGTTGTCTGCTATGACTAGTTGTATTTTGTCTTTTAATTCACTGTTTTGTTGAATAAATTCATTAAATATTTCAATGTTCTTTAAAATATAATCTTCCCGTTTGAATGTACAAGTCACAATGGCAAGTTTGTTGTCCCGTACAGGTTGTTTATCTGTACACCAAGCAATTTTTTGGATTTCTGGTTGATTGTTTTGTGTGAAGAAAACAGAAAAATAAACCCCTTCATAAGCTGTTGCATTTGGAATTAAAATAGTTTCAGAATCGGAACAATCTTTTTCAACAAGTGTTGTTTTAATGGCATTAAATGCAACATTTCGGTTGCAGCCGGTAACAAGAAGTTTGTATTTTCCTTTAATATTTAGTTTTAAGTAAATATCTCCCAAGTCACAATAATGATTATATTTTTTTGCTGCAAATAAATTCATCCACGTATCAAAACGTAATTCTGTGGTTTGTTGAAGTTTACCTTGTATTTCAATTTGTTAAGTACTTGTGTTTAAAAACAGATTTGTGTAATTGGTAAATCCAGTAGTAGGCATAACAATGCGGGCAATTTCATAAACTGATTTCATTTTGTTTTGTCTCCTGATTTTTTGTTTTTGGTTTCAATACTATAATCAAGAATTGATGTAAAGGCAAATACTATTTTATTTTTTTGATTAAAATCAACAATTTATTGTATTTATGTTTAAAATTGTATGTGTTTTTTTAATTTTTATTTAAATTGTTTAAATTTTTATAATAAATAAACGATAACACAATTTATCTTTTATACGAAACAAGTTAAATAATTTTTATAAAGATGGAAATGAAAATTCGGAAAATTAATGTAGGGGATACATAAAATTTTTGAATTAAAGATATAAAAAAAGTGATAAAAATAAGTGGATTATAAAAAAAATGAAAAAAATAAAAAAAAGTACTTGCAATTTAAAATAAAATCTGATAAATATACAAACATACTTCTTTGGGGGTGTAGCTCAGTTGGTTAGAGCGTCTGCCTGTCACGCAGAAGGTCGAGGGTTCGAGCCCCTTCACTCCCGCCATTCATTCCACAAGACATTGTTTTTGTGGAATTTTTTTTGCCCTTTTTTTAGGTATTTTTTCCTTCCCGTCACAGTTGCACGTCACTCAATTCCAACATCTGCTCATCTATGGCTACCGCCTTGTTTCGCAGTGTTTCATTGCTTTACGCAGAAAAACAGTTCCCCAAACTGTTTTTCCTTGCGCAGTGATAAAGACTTTTAGACACACCTATATTTTAAGATTTTAGTACCATTCTTCCCGAACGGATTTGCCGGACATTCTT
>JAFZGR010000160.1 GCA_017555325.1 Alphaproteobacteria bacterium
AAAAAAAAGCATAAAATATTATGTATGAGTCATATAGATACATTTCTTTTTAAGTGTGCTTTTATCAGTTATTTCAAAAAACTGATTACTGTTTGCATTTGTTTGTTTTTATTAACACAAATATCTTCGTGCTATCCATTAATTGGCTATCCGTTAAGAGCTGTTAATCGTCCCTTAAATCAGCACTTTTTAGGTAAACCCGCAAAAGAACCGTTTACTGAATTAAAAGAAATATTTACCCCTTATAAAGATCCTCATCCAAACAGTCGACACATATGGGGCGGTTATCCTATTCAAAAAACATTTGTTAAGCACTATCGGGCCAAAGGAACTGTTTTATATGTTGATATTAATGATGCACTGATTAAAGGTTGGTATTTAGCCGGAAAAAGTGAAAGCAGTAAAATGTATAAAAAAGTCGCTCCGGTTGATTTATCTATTGCTGTCGGAAAAACCGGACAACCCGAAAATGTTCGCAACCTAAATATCGGACACGAAGAAAATGGTTTATTCATCAGTTATACCAATGCATATTACAGTGAGAAAGAAGTTGAAAATATCCATGTAATTCCGGCAACACCAAAACTGACAAAAGTCCTTAAAAACCTACAAAAATATGATATTGTTTACATAGAAGGATTTCTGGTAAATTGGAGCGGAACAGGAGAACTCGCCCGCACAAAATTTAATACGGCACAATATGCGGGACAAATTTCACATCAACGAGCCGGAGGCGTGGAAACAGGGTTATGTTTACAACTTTATTTAACAAAAATTATTTTTAACGGGCACGTTTACCAATAATCTGATTAACCGTCTGTAATACAATATAACAGAAAGTACATTCAATATAAAGAACGAAATAATTAAAAACAAACATTTAGCTAACAACTTCACTTCTTTCTTTTATCCGACATGAGATGAAGCGGATTTCGGCATAAAATAAATTAACGGTAAAATGCTTAATGACAAAACATATTTTACAATAAAATTAAATATAAAAATTTCAAAAACAACAGCATTCGAATACGAAAATGCAAATGCTCCGATACAAAAAATTAAATTATCTATCGGAATACTAACCGTATTACTAACCAAAACTCTGCCCCATTTATGTTTACTTTCAAATCGTTGCTCAAATCGATGATAAATATGCGTATCAATCAATTCACTGACAAACTGTGCCAACAATGAAAACACAACAATCCGCCATACCGGAGACAAGACAATATCAAAATATCGGGCATTCAATGTTCCCGTATCTGCCGGAAACAAGCCGATAAACCACAAATAAAATGCCATGAACAAATTGATAATAACCGCACCAACAATACATTTTTGCGCAATAACTTTTCCGCAAATCCGATGCACAACATCTCGGAGAGTAAACGTTAACGGATATAAAAAAACACCCATATCAACAGCATAGCTCCACACATATCCCACTTTAATACTGCTGATATTTGCCAACAATTGTAATGATACATAAAACAAAATGCAAAATAATGCATATGTTGATAAAGAAGGGATTTTAACCGACTCAATATGATTATTTTGTGTCATTTTTTATCTTTTCGGATATTCTTTAATCATTAAAACTGAACGCATACCATTTGCATGCGTATACCAACCGCTCTGTATCTGAAAACCAAACTTTTCAAAAAATTCGGTAATTCCTTCAAATGCATATAATGCTATTTTACGATAATCCTGAAAATACGCAGTTTCCATTGCCAGTTGGACCAGCTGTGTTGCAATACCTTTATGGGTATAATTTTCATCCACAACCAGTTGTCTCAATCGTATCCAATCATTTTCGGGTTCTGGTGTCAACAAAACACAACCAACCAATGTACGAGTTCCGTTCAATGCACCAAAAATAAGTGATTCTCTCTCCTCTTTATCAAAATGAACAGAAGTCATAATGCGCATCGGTTCCCAAAAACGATTACGTCTAAGCCGAACACATTTCGGATAAAGCGGATGCGCTGTTGTCATTAAACGATATGTAATTGCCATAATTATCCTTTTACTTTAAAATTTTACCGATATAATAAGAGTCCATCCATTTACCATTTATCCATGCCGTTTCTTTTGCACACCCCTCAATAGAGAATCCGTGTTTAATGTACAATGAAATCGCCCGTCTGTTTTCAGCTCGTACTTCACCCTGTATACGATGCATTTTCTTTTCACGAGCCCATTTTTCCATTTCTTCCATAAATACAGAGCCAATTCCACATCCATAATATGCATTTAAAACGGAAATGCCAAATGTGCTGTTTAATCCCATATACGGATGATTGGGTTTATCAATACCAATTGAACATGAACCAACCAAATCATCAGCCGCATTAAATACCCCTAAAAACAAATGTTGTTCACTGGCATATATTTTTTCACAATCGGCATATTTTTTTGGCGGTTGACCAACATATTGATTGGTATTCGGCGATTCGCCCGCAATTTGTTCCAAAAATTTATTTACGTTATCATAATCACTGATATTCAGTTTTCGAAAAGTTAATTTTTCACCATCTTTAAGTATTAATTCCATCTTGTTCTCCATTTATTTTTTTCCGATTAAAATTAACGGCACAAGCATTTCATTTTGTGTTATACCACCATGATGACCTTTTAAAAAGGTCGGAGAAACACCATTTGGAACTTCCTGATACAAACACTTATCCGTTTTACCAACAATTAAATAATCCCCAATAAACTCACAAATTCGAGCATGAGGGATACCTCTTCCCAATAACTCTAAATCCATTACATCTTTATCCGAGAACAACAAAAAATCATCTGCCAAATATTTTTGAAATTCAACTTCAAACAAGTCCTTTTTATCCGGATAAACAAAAACAGAACAACATCTGTCTTCAATAGAGAGAGGTAACCGCAAACAAGTTTCCATCTGTCCACAATCATTAATTGAAATATATTTTTGAATATCAATGTGCCCATGATCTGCAAGAACAATCAACAACGTATCTTGCAATTCTTTTGCAAGGATTTCCGTTTGGGCATTTATCTCTCGAACAACTTCTATCGTTTCTGCCGAATACGGACCTTTACGATGGGATGTATAATCCGGCTCATGCCAATAAGCAATTATAAAATGATTATTCGGTTTTTGTGTTTCTGCCAAAATGGCTTGTGTCATTTGATGGAATGTGTGTATATTTTTATGATCGATTTTTGCCGGATATAATTCTGTATATTCAATATTTGAGTTTACTGCTTTTATTTTATCAGCCAACCGTTCATATGCCAACACCTCATTCGGATAAATGTCAGACGGCTTCTGTGTATACATATTTTTACCGGTAAATGTTTCAACAACTTCATTTGTTTCTTTAAAATAAGTTCCCCAACCAAGTCGTCCATGTACAACAGGAGAAACACCACTATAAAACGTTGCCGTTGCCGGAACGGTAGCTGAGGGGAATACAGAACAAATTGATTTAACGGTTTGCTTACATAAAAATGCCTGCTCATTCAATGCATTTTTCAAAACAGAAATACCCATTCCATCAGCAATCAGAATCACCACATTTCGATAATCTTCAGATAATTTCGCATCTAGTTCCAAACAAGTTTTATCAGTTGTATCTACACCATAATATCGTGCAATTGATGCCATAACGGACAAGGTGCTGTTTTGATAATTCGGCATATATATCGGATTATGTGTTAACATTGATTTACCCTACACTTTGCAATCTTTTTTTCAAGATACGCTCATTTATATGGGATGTCAACAAAATAGATTATTTGTTTAATTTTGACTCTATATATTCTTGAATAAGTGCCGCTGTTTCCTCTGGTGTTTGATGCGTGCAATCAATCTGCAACAAATTCGGATGATTAATTGTTGCCATTTTAAACCGTTCCAAAAACGATTTTAAAATATCAGAATCTGTTAATTTATAACGAGCTGCACGTTCAGGCGTGTTAATCCGCTGGCACAACATATCCGTTTGACAATTTAATTCTATCGGAAAAAAGACTGCTCCAATATCTTCTGCAAAACCTTTTAATTCTTCAAAAGCCCCATAATCAACGGGATCATCTATTAACACATTCGTAAACACATATGATTGCGGACCATCTTTTTTATAATGTTTTTTTACAACATCCAAAAACAGGGTTCGTATTTTATAAACAGCAGGACAAATATCCAGTAAGGTATCGCCATTCACATCCACAAACGGCATTATCACATTGTTAAAATGATGATTATCCAACAAATATGAACCATACTTTTCTTCTAATTTTCGTCCAATTGTTCGCTTACCGGCAGCAGGTGCTCCAAACAACAACACAACAAATTTTTTATTCATTTTATATTTCCTCCATTATCTGCAAACACGCCCATTCCGCTGATTTATATATCGCATAACATCTTTTGGTGAAAAAAACAGAATCCCTGCACCACCATTATCTTTCCATTTACGTATATTGTGATACATATCATCCACCAAAACCTGAGCAACGCCAGTACGAGATTGCAAAAAAGCTTCTTTTGATAAAGAGGTCACAATCACTTTCGGCAACTTACCATTTACAGCAAAATGCTTATATGCCCAACGTGTTTTTAAAAATTGAACAGCCCTTAACCGATTAGGTTTATCTTTCGGTGGCACAAAACGGGACAAGAATACAACCTCATCAAAATGTTTCAAGCAATATTGATATAATTCATACGAACCATTCTTAACCGGCATTGTTTCCCAAAAAGTATTATCATAATCACAATAATGAAACAATTTATTTTGAAGTACTTTTTCCTCTTCCGTCATTTCGTCACGCGTTTTATTTTTCAACTTCATACAATCATTACCGATATATCTTAACGCTTGTGTTGCAAAATCCGCGACCACATCATCCATATCTAAATAACAAATTGTTTTCATTTTTGAGCCTTTTATTTTATAACTTTAAGCCTTTTATACACATTTTTTAGGACCTTATCCTTTGCAAATAAAAATCCATTTGCCCACAAGATAATGCTTGAATTGCCTTTCGACTATCGTGTGAAGTTACTTTGTTTCTTCGTTCAAAGCCACACTTTTCACATCGATGCAAAATCCATTCTTTACCATTGCGTTGTTCATAACCAACTGCTATCATTACCCCGCCACAATCCGAAGCACGGTCACCAGGGTTAATATCCACATGCTTACTGGACAAACAGGTTGGACAATGATTAGTATAACCATCACCAGAAACAGATGTTTCACATACATCGCACACAAAATCTTCAATTGTCCGTGTAAAATTTTTAACCATTCTTTTTTCCTTTTTTTGTTATAAACTCCTGAAACAAAGATACATCTTCTGGTTTCAATTTAACAAAAAGCGTAATTGTCTTTTCATTATCTGTCCGTTTGACAATCTGCCCCTTTTGATATAAACGAGCTAATGTTTTTCCATCTTCAATCGGGATCATCAACTTATATATCTGCCTGTCTTTATTTAATGTTTCTTCAATACAGAACAATAATTCTTTGACGCCTTCTCCCGTTATGGCAGAAATCGGCCATTCTTTATCCTTCCATTTTTTCTGATTACAAATCATCTGCCGATCATCCGGTTCAAACATATCAATTTTATTCAAAGCTTCAATCAGTTCGCAATCAACTTTTTCCTTTAAGCCTAAATCCGATAAAACAGCTTCTACATCTTTTTTTTGAGCTTTTGTATCCGGATGAAAATAATCCCTCACATGTACAATTACATCAGCTTCCAACACTTCTTCTAACGTTGCCCGAAACGCCATAACCAATTCGGTCGGCAAATCAGAAACAAAACCGACCGTATCGGATAAAATGGCAATTTGTCCACTAGGCAATTTAATTTGTCGCATTGTCGGATCTAATGTGGCAAACAACATATCCTTTGCAAATACATCGGCCTGTGTTAATTTATTAAACAACGTTGATTTTCCAGCATTT
>JAFZGR010000161.1 GCA_017555325.1 Alphaproteobacteria bacterium
GAGATGTTCCGTAAATAACTCCATCTTTAATTGTTAATGTTGAATGCGGTGTCAGTTCAAACGGAATAGAACCGACACTAAATGTTAATTCTTTTCCCCTAAAAGCATCCATAATTCCCAAAATAGTAAATGCCTGCATTAAGAAACCCGGATTTTTTAAATGGAGATTTTTAAGTTCAAGCGTTCCATTTATTATTCCAGAAGAATTTTGTTTTGCCGTTAGTTGAGCATTTCCGTTTGCAAACGAATCTGATATATTTAATCGTTTTAATAAATCACCGATATCGTGGATTAATCCGTTGATTTCTTGATTCGACGGGGTTAGGTTAACAGAGTTGGCTTCTTTCCCTCGTGCAAAAACAAATAGATTTGTCCAAAGTTCTTTTTGGCGTTTTGCCTTTATGGCAACTTGTTTTAATGGGTCGCCTGTATGGAGTGTTAATGCATCAAGTGAAATATCAGCCTCAATATTAACAGGAGATGTTTGAGCAGAATTGTTTTTTGTTTTTTCCTGAGTGTTTTGAATAGATTGTTTCTTGAAAAACGGAGTGTTCTTCAGTTCAGTCATCAACCATTCTTTTCCTTTTATTTTGATTGAGATGTCATTATTTTTTGTTAATTTAAGGCTACCTGAAAAATTGCTTCCGGGGGCTTTTAGTTGATGGATAATTATGTTTTTTTCTTTTGTATCTGTTTTAAATTGTCCTTTGATGTTTAATGCGTCATTATCTGCAATTAAATCAAAATTGATTAAATTTGGTTCTGTATTTTTATTTAAGAAAATTTCACCGGCTAATGTTGCTGGAACTTGTTTAATTTTTGTATAACTGATGGGATGCAACATAAATTCCGTATTGGTTAAGTTTGTATTAAACTGTATTGTGGATGAGCCATTCATTTGTTTTTGATAAATAATTTTTCCCTGGATGATGCCAATGATATAATCGGATATATCATTATACCATTGTTTTAAAAATGATGTTGACAAAGCTCCATGCGCCAATAAACGAGTTCGTGTCGGGTTGTTTTTTGTTGGGAAGAAAAATTCTGACCATTTAATGTTGAGTGGTACTTGTTTATGTAGTCCATTTCCTTGGATGGATAATTCATCATTATTTACTAAAACCGTTAATGAGGCATTATTCAGTATTTCTTCTCCGGACGGCGTTTTAAAACTGCCGTTTGTGACAGATGCGTTTACATTAACCAAAACATCTTTGGGTTTTAATACGGATGTTAATGGAAAAGACAAAGTAATTTGTCCTTTCCCTGTGCCGTTTGTTTTATCGGGAACGATAGCAAAATCGGATAATAAGGTAAGCGGTTTAGAGTTAATTAATGTTAAAATTTCAGGAAGAGGACCAACAATATCCAACTCAATTTTGGCTTGGGAAATATCATCTTGTAAGTTGGTTAAATACACATTTCCCACATGTAATTGAATGTTATTGATGGTTCCAGTGTTAGCGTAAATTTCTACTTTATCTGGATATAATAATACTTTTCCGGCAACGTTTTTAACCGGATTCATTGGAGAAAGGTAATCCACAGTCACGTTTTTAACATTAATATCCCCTTTTAAATTAGTTAATTCAACACCTTTAAAATATAATGCAAATAGAGCAGTTGTTGCAGTTCCATCTTTTAAATTCTGTTTGACCCAGGCATGTGCTGTTGGGCCTAAATAAGAAGGCCAAACGGAAGGAACTTCTTCAATCGGAATGTTTGTTAGTTTTGCTTTTAACGTTGTTTTCACATGTTGAAAATCACTTGTATCTAAAAAATTCCCGATACCGGAAACGTCAATAGTAACATCAGAGGTTAAGCCTGTTGTCAATGATGCCGTAATTGGTTTGATTTTTAAAGCAGTTAATCGTTCGGTAAATGATCCGTTTGCAACCAGATAAGAAACGGGATATACGGTGTTTAATGGTTCGGGTAGTTGAACATTCCCGCTTTGAATGGTATTAATTGTAAAATCAAGTTTTTTAAACATATTTCGCCAATGATCTTGTTTTTGAGCAAAATCTAGTGTGCCATTAATCTCCCCTTGTAAAAGCACATTTAATCCTTTTAATAATGGAACAATGCGTTCGGCTTTGCTTAAATTTATTTTATCGAAAAAGAAGTCAAAGGAAGCCGTTTGTGCAATTAAATTTAAAGTGGCATTCCCTTTTAAATGCATTGTATCTTCTTGCATTTGAATATTTGTTTTGAGGTTAATTTGATATTGTTTTAGACGATGCTTTCTTAATTGAAAATCCAGTAAAGGAACAAAAATACGTTTTCCTGTTTTTTTGTCATCAATAATCATAGAGGCATTTGTCAGTGCCAATCGTTTAAAGGATAACAGACGTGTTAAAAAATGTCGGATATCTTTCATAACAATAGCTTCCGATTTTATTGCATCTTCTGCCGGAACAGATGTTTGCAGACTTGATTCAATTATTTCCGAAGGGTCTTGCGATTGTAACAACAGTTCTTCATTTTTAGTTAGGGTTAGTTGTAATAATGCATTGTTAACACGAACGATAGTTGGCATATAATTAAGTGTTAACAGCTGGAATAGACCATAAGAAACTTCCACTTTGGGTAAATCTAAAATCAGAATGTCGTTTTTACCTAATAAAGACATATTTTTTATGTCGATATGAAATAATCCCGAACGGGTTAATTTTGCGGATAATTTGATGGAATCTGCTTCTAACTTTAAATGTTGATTTTTCGGAAGGATATATTCTTGAATTTCTGGCATTAAAAATTCCAAATCCAATGGTCGTTTGTTTAGATGCCAAAAGACTAAAAGAAGACAAATGATAAATAACGCAATAAAAATTGTTAGTGTCCGACAGATAATTTTCCAAAAAAGATTTAATCCTTTTTTTGTTATTTGATTCATCTGATGCCTCCGAGCATAAATAGTGATAAAATGCCATAACAAATTACTCCCGCACAAATCGGTGCCGTAATCCAAGAACAAATAACTTTTCCAGCACTTTTAAATTTTAGTCCGGTAATTCCTTTTGCAACGGCAATTCCAATGATTGTTCCGATAGATACGCCGGATAATGGAACGGGAACAAGCGGAATTGTCGGTAGAGATAATTTAAGTAGTATATTTTTTAATTCAACACTTGAAAATAAAAATAAGGTTAAGGCACTGATAAATACAACGATAAAGGCTTCTGACGGTGTTAATGGAAACATACCGGAAGAAACTGTTTTAATTACTTTTTTATCGGCAAAACAAAAACCGATGGCAATGGCTAATCCGGCACTTAAAAATAACATTTCCGGTGATTTTGTTTCTAGATGCATAAATGGACCAATAATACTGCCGACATTGTTTGCTCCTAGAGCATAAGATGAGAAAATGCCGACAGTTAATAGTCCGTATCGTATTATTTTATCTCGCAATAATAATTTAATCGGGTTTTTTTTTAATAATTTTTTTAGTAATTTAAAGCATAAATATGCTAAAATACCGGCAATAAGAGGGGTGTACATCCATGCTGAAACCGTTTGAATAAGCAAATCGGTTGGGAGGTTATATTTGTAAAAGATATTCCATCCGACAAAAGCACCGGTGGTTGTTTGTGTAATGGATGCCGGAATCCCTAAATGGCTTAATCCGATTAAAATAAGACCGGCACTTAAACAAATGGCAAGGGCCTGTGTTGCTGTTGAGACATTACCTAAATCGCTGACACTTTGCGTGGTTGCTGTGCCACTGCATATTGCTCCTAAAACAACAAAAACAGCAGCGAATAAAACGCTACTTTGAAAGGGAAGCATGCGTGTTCCGATTGCTGGACCAAACAGATTACTTAAATTATTTCGTCCGAGACTCCATGCTAAAAAAAATGCTGTTCCGAGTGCTATAAAAATCATATTGCGTGTTTCACCGCCGTAATTTTAAGAACATCAGCCACATCTTCGGCAATGTCCGAAATTTTTTCTATATTGTAGATAAATTCTTTTAATTGAAGCTGATGTGCCAATGTTAACGTTGTATTTTTAAAAACTTCTTCTTTTAGATGAAAAGCTTGCTTGTCTACTAAATGTTCAAACCGATATGTTCGTAGTGTACATTCAGACACATCTTGTCCGGCAAAAAAACATTTGACACCAGCAATAAGGGCTCCGACACATTCTAAATCCGTTTGTATCATTTTAATTAAATTTTCAGTGAGCGCTTCAAATACAACAGGTTTTTCAACAGATACAACAAGCAGATTAGATTCATATTTGTTGATGATTTTATCACATCCCTCTAATAGTTTTAGAATATCCGAACGCATATCTGGTAAAATCATATGAGCATATAAATCATTTTCGACTTGCCGGCGGTAAGAATCATTTTCCGATTCTAGTGCGGAAACCTTTTTTCGAATGGCAATAAATGCATCTGAACAACCTTCATGGACATAAATATCCATTGCTTGGGCATAAAAAACACCACTTTCGATAATATTAAGTAAAA
>JAFZGR010000162.1 GCA_017555325.1 Alphaproteobacteria bacterium
CTATATCAAACTGATCTTCGGCAATAGCAAGAGCAAATGCCGTTTGATAGTGGTGAATTCCACGGTCGTGTTCTCCGGCGATACGGGTATTTACATTAACACCGGTGTTTAAGTAAGCGGCAAAAGCAGTTGTATCCCCACGGAAAATAAGAGTGTTAAAGTCGTCATCTGACCGTAAACCAGTTGTTCTGTCCCGTCTTGCCGGAGCAAAAACATTGCCGAAAAATTCAAGGGGATCTCTTTGAAAATCACGCATGGATGTGCCTTCACGAACCAATTCCGTGTTTGAACCACACGTATCTAATACCCAGTTAATACCAGCTTGTGTTGCATCGCCGACACTTCCTACAACGGCCCACTCTACATTGCCGATGTTGACTAAGCCATGTGCGGGAATCATTGCCGTTCTGCCGGCACCATCTAAAAATCCATCTGTTCCTTCATAATAATTGGCAGTTTTATCTGCTATGGCCCCACCGATTGCTGATGCCGTATCAATAGGATGTAAAACGAGTTGTTTTCCTCCTTCATACATATCCGTTGCAATTTTGCCGACTCGGAAGTGTGCAACATCATCCATAAATTCGGCTGTTCCTTCCGGATCAACGGCTGCCATGGCCATAAGTAACGGAGCTCCGCCTCTTGCTGTTCGACCTACTGCACGTGCGCCTTGACCTACTGCATGTACGCCTCGGCCTGCTGCAACCATGGCTCCTGTTACTTCTGGGCTGGTACTGATTGTTCGGACTAGATTTGCCGTTGTTTGTATGGTTCGTTGTGTTGCTTGTCTTGCTACTTGTGCCCCTTGTTGTGTCGCTCTTTGTATTGCTTGAATCATTGGTGATGGCATCATGCGTTTGGAAATGGCTTTGTGTAGCACTTCAATTTCAGTAGGATTCCCTGAAATCCTTAAAACACCCTGAGAACCCCTTATACAGGAAAGACCTCTTTCAGCACAGATTTGTTCAATTTTTCTAATGCTTTCTGGTGATAAGTTTTTTGGGGATATACGAAGGGTATCCAATGATAGCCACATACGGGCGTATTCAATGTCTCTGATGGGATTTGTCATGGTTAGTCTCCTTTTTTAATGTTAAACTATATATATTCTAACAGCAAAATGCTTCGTTGTCAAACAAAATAAATATTTTAATGTGTTTTTATTGGTAAGTAGTTGTTTTTTTGATTTTTTCTGCAATGGTTTGCACAAGAATATATAAAAGCGGAATGATAATTAAGCCTAAAATTGTTCCAATAAGCATGCCATAAAAGACAGGAACACCGATTGCCCGTCGGCTGGCGGCACCGGCACCCGTGGCAATAATTAACGGGAACACCCCTAAAATAAAGGTAAAGGCAGTCATTAAAACAGCCCGGAAGCGTACGGACAGACCTGTTAAAGCCGATTGGGCAACAGATGTGCCTTTTAAGCGTTCTTCCTTGGCAAATTCCACAATCAAAATAGCATTTTTAGCTGCAAGACCAATTAATAAAACCAATCCCAATTGTGCATAAATGCTTAATGGTAATTCGGTTATCCATAAACCGAGTAATCCACCGGCAACCGCAACGGTAACCGACATAAGTACCGGCATCGGAACAGTCCAGCTTTCGTATTGTGCAACCAAGAATAAGTAAGCAAAGACAACGGCCAATAAAATCAGATAAGCAACTTTTCCTTCATTATTTTTTTCTTGATAACTCATATCGGACCACTCATAAGCATAATCATTTGGTAGAGCAGTTTTGGCTGCTTCTTCGATTTGCTTCATTGCTTCTCCAGAGCTTGAATTTTCTTTTGTCATAACGGTAACGCCTGATGCCGGATATTGATTATAACGAACAATCTGACGAGGCGATAAAATGGATTTCATAGATACAAACGTGTTCAATGGAACCATAATGCCGTCAACATTTGGTACATAAATATTTTTTAAATTATCGATATCTTTACGGTATTTCCAATCAGACTGAACGATAACTTTGTTGACTTGTGTGCCAAAGTTGATGTCGTTCACATAAGCTGAGCCTAAATAATTTTCCAGAACTGAGAAGATATTAGACATTGGCACTTGCATGGATTCGGCTTTTAAGCGATCAATTTCTAGATAAATATTCGGTGTTTTTGCCGTAAAGTTGGAAAATGCGTATTGAACAGAAGGCAGACTCATCATCTGACGCATAAAACTTTGTGTTATATTATCCAGTTTTTCGTAATTCATATCATTCAGTGATTGTAATTTTAATGATAATCCACCAGACATACCCAAACCGGGGATTGATGGTAATTCCATTAACTGGAATTCTGCTTCCGGAATTTTATCCAATTCTGTTTTAATACGGGTTAAAATAGCA
>JAFZGR010000163.1 GCA_017555325.1 Alphaproteobacteria bacterium
CGGATGAATTCCCAAACAGGGAAATACATCAGCAACGGATTGGTGCAATGCACAAACACTCTGCCAGTTATCGGGATGGGTTGCATTGCAAAAAAAATATTTAATGCCTGCCTCTTGTGCATTCATAAATTGCGTTTTAGATTGAATATGACAATGTGCATCAAAGTAGAACATTTGCTGTTTTCCGTTATAAATTTGTTTTATACGTTGTAAACGTTTTTCTTTTGTTCGTCAAGTAAAAAAGGGAATTTTTATTTGAAAACACTATATCATAAAAGTATAAATTTGTTTTATGAATGGTAAAATGAATATGTGTTCTTTTTAACTTGATTTTTAGATAAATATTGCGTATGTTATTCATAATAAAAAAAGGATTTAATATGCGTTTTCGTTTGATTTTTTCCCTTGTTGGTTTTATGACCGTTTTGGGCGGATTTACAATGATGTTCCCGTGTTTTTTGGATTGGCTTGACGGAAATACGGGTTCCGCCGGTGTTTTTGCGTTAAGTGCAGCATTAACGGTTGCTTCCGGATTGGTTGTTTGGTTGTTAACGGATACCAAACCTGTACCGTTACGGACAAAAGAAATGTTTTTAACAACTTCTTTAATTTGGATAAGTTTTGTTTTCTTTTCGGCATTGCCTCTCTATTTGTTGAAATTGGATATTTCTTTTGCCGGAGCGTTATTTGAGGCATCATCCGGATTAACAACAACCGGTGCAACAGTTTTGACTAATTTAGACAGTTTATCAAAAGGTGTTTTGTTTTGGCGTTCATTAATGCACTGGATGGGCGGTATTGGTATTTTGGTTGTGGCTATCATGATTTTGCCGACACTACATATTGGGGGTATGCAATTATTTAATATTGAGACCTCAGGTGAATCTAATCGGGATTCTCCAACAACCATTCAAAATGTATCGGGGGTTATCGGTTATTTTGTTTTTTTAACAGTTGTTGCTTTTATCTGTTTGTGGGTGGCAGGTATGGATTTGTTTGATGCTGTTAATCATGCTATGTCTGTTGTTGCGACCGGTGGGTTTTCAACACATGACAATTCTATTGCCTATTTTAACAGTCCTACAATTGAATGGATTTTGGCATTTTTTATGTTTGTTGGCGGATTCCCGCTTATGTTGGGAATTTTAATCTTTCATCGCCATTTTAACCAAATACGCAATAATGAACAGATAAAAGTATATTGCCTTTTTTGTTTTGGGGTTGTTTTTTCTTTGATTTTCATTCGTTGGTATCAGGTGGCATTTGATAATAATCAGTTATCACAAATTCTAAGAACAACGATTTTTGATGCCTTATCTATTATGACATCAACGGGTTTTGTAATTGATGATTATGAAAATTGGGGTGCATATGCAACAGTTGTGTTTTTGTTGTTAATGTTTGTCGGAGGATGTACGGCTTCAACAACTGGAGGTATTAAAATTTTTCGGTATACAATTTTATTTAAAACAATTCATTCAAAATTAAAGAGTTCCGCTCGTCCATATGGCGTGTTTATTCCGAGGTATGGAAACAAGGCTGTTACCGAAGATATTATGAGCGGTGTATTGGTGTTTTTTGGGTTGTACGCCTTGTGTACAGCACTAGGAACATTAATTTTATCGTTTTATGGGTTGGATTTAATTACTTGTCTGTCCGGAACAGTCTCTATGTTGTCCAATATGGGACCTGGATTGGGTGATGTGATCGGTCCAGATAAAACGTTTGCCACATTGCCCGAGGGTGTTAAGGCAATTTGTGCGCTTTTAATGATTGTTGGACGATTGGAATTTGTAGCAGTGTTTGTTTTAATGATGCCATTTTTTTGGAAAAAAAACATTTAAACTATTTTATTCTTTACTTTAAAAAATCAGAAATTGTTTTTTTTTATTAAAATCGGAAAAAAGTCTTTCTTTTTTCAAAAGTTTTATGCTATAAAAAGAAAAAATAAATTTAAAATAGGGTGATTCATGAAAAAATTTTTCTTAACATTTTTATTTTTGATTTTTGTAATTGTCGGTGGATTGGGATTTTTTGTTATTCAGTCATTTAATCCGGAAACTTTTCAGCGGCAGGTTGTAAGAGGGGTTTCGGATTTAACTGGACGGGAATTTAATGTGTTAGGAGCTACGCAGATAAGTTGGGCCCCTGTTCCGCAAATTATTTTAAATGATGTCACGTTATCTAATAAGTCCGGATCGCAACGGAGTGTGATGATGCGTGCTAATCGTGTTGTTGTGCAAATAGAATGGACATCCTTGTTAAAAGAACCACTGGTTATTCAAAAAATTGATATTGAAAATCCAACCCTGTTTTTAGAAAGAGATAGTGCTACACGTGTTAATTGGGATTTCCCGTTTTTATTTGCGGACTCA
>JAFZGR010000164.1 GCA_017555325.1 Alphaproteobacteria bacterium
CATCTTCCCAACTTTTGATGTTATTTTCTAAATCATCAATTAAAATATCGCCTTTTTTGCAATAATTACGTTTGTTTTGTTTCAAACAACAAACAACATTACTAGTTATATCAAAGTGTTCTTTTAACCATTCTTTTTTGCCGGAAGATGCGGCATAATGCCCAATAATCGGGGCAGCCGTTAAAATAGAAAAATCAAAATTTTTTAGATAAGACATCAAAATATCGGCATTTTTCATTTTGGGTAAATCTGTCCAGTATGTTGGCATACTACGAACCAAATACCAACGTTTCCAAAACGAAACAGATTGTGGATGTATTCCGAATTTTTCTTCAAATCCGGCATCAAAGTCACAGATAACACCATCCATATCACAATAAATCATTTAATTCTCCTCGTGTTTGTTTTGTATTATATATAATTTATTAAAAAATGTAAACAAAAAATAATTGTTTGTTTTGTTTTTTTTAATAAGGTAACTCGTTGTTAAATAAAACTTGATTGTCATTTTGGAGCCTTATTTTGATTCTATCATCACTTCAGTGTTGTCCGGCCTTTTTTTGGTGATTGGGGGCGGTGAATACAAAAAGGATGTGATAATAATATAATTATAATTAAGTCCACAATAATAATTGCATAAAAACATCTATCTACATAAAAAGGGACGTATAATTGCAACAAATTTTTTCACATTTTGGCATTTTTTTTAATTTTAATTAAATTATTCAAGTAAAATAACAATCTTTCATTTTCTTAAAAATCTGATTTTTTCGATTCGAAGCGGGAAAAAAAGGTCCCTTTTATTATAGTATGTGTATGTATGTAACTGAAAAAGAGGAAAAAGAGATGCGAATCAAATTCAAAGAAACCGGTCGAAGTATGGTTGAAATGCTAGGTGTGTTGGCTGTTCTTGGTGTTTTATCGATTGCCGGTATTTTAGGCTATAAATTTGCCATGAATAAATATATTGCTAATGAAACAATGTATGAATTAAATATTCGGGCAACAGATATTTCTCAACGGATGGAAAAATTAATTGAAACAAATTATGCCGGAGAAATTGATATGGAATTGGGTCCAGTAATGCGTATGGGATATCCGATAACAGCGCGTATGAGTCCGCAATACACCGATTATTTTGAAATGTTTATATCGGATGTACCGACTGAAATTTGTAAATTACTTTTACAAAGTCAATGGCAGGCTCCGTACTCTATTTTTATTGGTATTACGGAATATAAAGCCTCTGTTGATATTTGTTCACAGGCTGAAAAAGTGGTGCTTGCCTATGAATTTTATAAAAATATTCAAATCAATCCAGAAGAAATAGATGAGGATGAAAAACACAAAACCGCCCGTTGTATTTATGACAGTAATTGTAAGTGCGGTCGGTGTAAAGATAATATTTGTGTATCAGATTGTTTTTCTGATGAAGAATGTGTTAAGGATTATGGTGATTTAAGCAAAATGATATGTTGCAATAAAAATTTAATTCGGAACGGATATTGTTGTGCATCTATTACGGAAGATGGTCAATGTTGTGATGAAACAGGTCAGTGTTGTCCAGATGATAAACCGATTATGATGAATAATGGGACTTGTCAATCGTGTAATACAACTGGTCTTTTAAAAACACATGAAATGAAAACACAATGTCAAAGCATATGTCCAAATAGAATTGTGTATAAAGGTTCTTACTCGTCAGATTATTGTAATTTACCTTGTGGGGTGGCTGGAACACCGACAGCCGATAAACCAATTCCGAATGAATTTGGAAGTTGC
>JAFZGR010000165.1 GCA_017555325.1 Alphaproteobacteria bacterium
ATATATAACAATCAAATGGTGCTTCAACATGTCCATCATTTTCAACAATAGTTTCATAAGTTCCAAGATCGTTATATGTATAATCGTATTGATAATCATATCTTTTTTCGGCTGTGGTACATTCAAAAACAAAATTATTATTATTTCTTAAATAATAAAGCGTTTTGCATGTGAATTTTATTGAAATCGGAAGCGTTGCGCCTGTTCTTTCTGTTTTTCCTGCTTCTGCAATATCAATATCGCGAATGTATTCTTTTCCATTCCCCGGATCATAAACAAGTTTCAATTCGGAAGAAGCAGCACAAAAATTATAAAATTCGATGAATCTTTCATTTGCTCCCGGATCCAAAAATTCAATCTTTCCGCCTATGGTTGATTGTGCAACTTGCAATTTTTTGTTTCTTATAAATGAATCTCCTATCCGGATATAGGTTGCATCATGTTTGATTCCTAATCCGGTAGGATCCACCAAATAAACGCGATTGCCCCACAAGGAAAGGCGTTCATTTACTTCATTTTCTATGTAAAATTTACGCATTTTTTAACCTCCTAAAGCAACGCGCCTAAACTTTTATTGATATAGTTTACAAATTGCGTTTCACCGATATTTAAAACGCCTTCCTTTTCATAAATAGCCGCAAGAAGTTCAATCATAACATCGAGTTTTGATGCTAATTTGATATATCCTAGCGGATCATTATTCCCGGTTAATGGCGTTACGCTTGCACCTTTCGGAAGATTAATCAATTCCGCTCCTGCTTCACCTACAATTGCGGATCCGCCTTCAATTGCCGTTCCTCCTTTTGCAAGATATGGGATTTGCGGCGCGGAAACTGTTGAAAGATTAAATCCGAATGCTTCGATTCCAAATTCTTTTGTTACCCATTCCGGAACATCAATTTGCAATTTATTCAATGAATTAATAACCGCATTGATCCCGCTTGTAACGCCGGAAATTAATCCATTAATCACGCCAATAATTGTATTAACAGGCGTTTTTACCGCATTAATCATTCCTTCGAAAACTTTTCCAATAATTGTTTTTAAATTTTCAAAAGCTGCGCTCCAATTTCCTGTAAATACATTTTTGATAAAATCAATAATTTCATTGAATATACTTTTCAAAATATTGATTTGATTTGTTATGTAAGTAACCGCAACATTTACAACATTTGAAATGATACTTGAAACAGTTTGGAAGGTTGTTTGTAATTGAAAAAGCGTAACCTTAACCAAAAAAGTTATAATTTCATTTAATGGCGGCAATACCGCATTTAATAATTCCATCAAAGGAACGATCAATGCAATGCATAATTCAATAATTGGATTAAGCAGGTTAATTATAGGTTGCAGCAATCCTAAAAGCGGTTGAATCAATGTCAACAATAACGGCAAAATCATGTTTGCAATGTTTGTTATAGGCGGAAGCAAAATATTAATCAATTCAATTAATACCGGAAGAACCATTTGCACAATTTCAACGATAGACGGAAGGAAGGTTGAAACTAATTCCAACAACGGCGGCATTAGCGAACTAAATAAATCCGTTATAATTGGCGTTAATGCTC
>JAFZGR010000166.1 GCA_017555325.1 Alphaproteobacteria bacterium
ACCGGACGGCACAACAGAATTTGTAATAACATTTCCATTTTGTTGATTCATAACGGCAGAAACAGTCGGAATAATATCTGTTTCATCCTCGTTCCCACTTAAAAAAGCATTTTGCCGACCTGCATCCAGCAAAAAGTAATTTTGACAAGCAGAACAATGAAATTTTTGTCCTTCCGGCAGTTTAATTTCATCTGAAACAACATATTGCGTAAAACATTTTGGACATATAACTAACATTTATCTTTCCCTTTTTAAAAAAATAGTGTAAATAATATATATACGATTTTGCAAAAAGATACAACATTTTTTAAAGAGGTTAAGTTAAGTGTTTGAAAAAAATAAACTTTCATCCCCAATCGCCGAGTTTAACGGCGTTTCATTCCGTTATGGACATGGTTCGGAGATATTAAAAGACATTCAATTAACACTGGATCCGGGGTCATTTCACTTCATGACGGGCGAAAGCGGGGCCGGAAAAACATCATTACTCGGATTGTTTTATATGAACCATTTACCAACACGAGGACGTGTTCGATTATTCGGAAAAGCTGTTGATACACTTTCCCGTGCCGAAAAAGCACAAATTAGACGCCAAATCGGTGTTGTTTTTCAAGATTATCGACTACTTAATCATTTAAATGCATTTGACAACGTTGCTTTACCTTTACGAATTGCAGGCGTAAAAGAAACCGAAATTAAACGACATGTTAGTGAACTTTTAGCTTGGGTTGGCTTAGAAAAACAACTGAAAGCATTTCCGCCCGAACTATCCGGCGGTGAAAAACAACGCATCGCCATTGCCCGTGCTGTTATTAACCGTCCACAATTACTCGTTGCTGATGAACCAACTGGTAATGTTGATGATGCAATGGCCAAACGATTACTCTATTTGTTTTTAGAATTAAACAAATTGGGCACAACAATCGTTATTGCAACACATAACCAAAATTTAATTAAACATTTCCGTTTTGACCAACTCCATTTATCACATGGTCGATTAGAACGGATAAATCCCAACATAAGAAACAACGGACAATAAGGAGAAAAAAATGGCCAAATCCTCAGATATTCCTTTTGCTCGCGACTCATCCAGTTTTTTCATCAGCTGGATCAGCATGCTTATGGTCTTTATTGCCACATTAATCTTAGCAACAGCATTAATAACACACGATTCTGTAAAAAATTGGCATAAAGATATTGCTGGTTCTTTAACCGTTCAAATTCCATCATATGATTCGGATGGCAAAAAAAGAGGGGAATTATTACAATCAGACACTGAAACAGCTTTAACCATCATCCGTTCAGCTGATGGGGTTCTCGGCGCAACCGTGTTATCCGATGCACAAATGGATTCGTTAATGGCTCCTTGGCTAGGCGAACATATTACAACAACCGAATTACCACTACCCAAATTAATTGATGTTACAATTGATACAAAAAATTTACCGGATTTAAATCAAATCAAAGCCGATTTATCAGAACAGGTTCCAATGGCAATCTTAGACAGTCATCGAATTGCATTATCTAAACTGATTACCTTGGCACAAAACATCATTCGACTGGTTGGTATTGTTTTAATATTAATTTTAATCAGTTTAGCATTTTCGATTATGTTTGTTACAAAATCGGGATTAAAAGTTCATCGAAAAGTTATATCTCTTATTCACATGATGGGCGCCAGTGATTTTTATATAACCCGTCAATTTGCAAATCGCAGTTTTTATTTAACCCTTATCGGTGGTATTATCGGATTTTTAATAGCTTTACCCGTTATGATGTTTTTTGCTTATTATTTAAACAACTTAACCGGCAGTTTTATTCTAAACGCCACACTGACACA
The DNA here is from genome assembly GCA_017555325.1 of Alphaproteobacteria bacterium. Lineage (GTDB taxonomy): Bacteria > Pseudomonadota > Alphaproteobacteria > CAAHEQ01 > UBA3637 > RGIG4140. The sequence continues at coordinate 1,841 of JAFZGR010000166.1, forward strand.
TGAGCAATGGGGCATTTTAACTTGTATTCCGGTTTTAACGGCTACGTTATCTTACTTAACGGCATTCAAAACCGTTTGGGGTGATTTGAAGAGAAGTTTATAATGAAACACTTTTGGCACTTATTGCTTTACTGTCTCGCTATTTCTTTTTGTTGTTGGCTTATCGGATTTGCCTGCTTTTGTATTTATGCTTTTTCATTACAAACCGATTTATCAACAAAACAAGAAGCTGTTGTTGTTTTAACGGGTGGCAGTAAACGAATCGATACAGCTATAAAATTATTAAAAGAACAAGATGCTAACTATTTATTAATATCCGGTGTTAACAAGAAGGTATCTGCAAAAAAATTATTGAAAAACGTTCCTCCATTACTTAAAAACAAAATAACATTAGGATATGAAGCTGAAAATACCGTCGGAAATGCAAAAGAAATCAATGACTGGATTAAAAACAAAAACATTCATTCTGTTTTATTGGTAACCAGTTTTTATCATATGCCTCGGAGTGTTTTTGAAATCAACCGACAAAACAAGACACTCAAAATTGCACCTATGCCTGTCTTCCCGACAGAATTTAACAACTCTGTTAATTGGATTAAAACCCGTTATGCATGGTTGTTATTTATTGAATATCATAAATTTGTATTTGTTAACTTAAAACACTGGCTGAACTTCGGAGGGTAAAATGCGAGAAACAGTCTTATGGATTCGTTCTATTCTTTTTGTAATCTCATGGTATGTTATTACATTAATTTTGTTTATATTATTTTCACCAACATTATTGTTTTCCTGCAAAGCCGCAGGGTGTTTTCCCCGTTTTTGGTCTAAAATGACACCAAAATTATTACGTCTTATCTGTGGCATTCAACTAGACATTCAAGGACTTGAAAATTTACCCCAACAAAACGGCTATATCATTGCATCAAAACACCAATCCGCTTTTGAAACAGGATTATTCCACGGTATCATTCCTCATGTATTTTATGTTTTAAAAAAAGAATTACTTTACATCCCGATTGCCGGTATTTACTTTTTAAAAACAGGCTGCATTCCGATTGACAGAGGTGGCGGAGCTAAAACCATGCGTAAAATGTTAATCGGTGTTAAAAAACATTTGGATGACGGAATGAATTTGGTTATTTTTCCGGAAGGAACCCGCACAAAACCGGGTACAAAAAAACCGTACACCCCTGGTGTGGCGTTCTTATATGAACAATGTAAAGTACCTGTTGTGCCTGTTGCATTGAATACCGGTTATTGTTGGCCAAAAAATCAAATTAAAAAATATGCCGGCAAAGTAACTCTTCGAATATTGCCCCCAATTGAAGCCGGACTTGATAAACGTGAATTTTTAAACCTATTATATAATCGGATTGAAACAGCACAAGATGAATTACCAAATCCGTTTAAATCGTAAGAACAGGCTAAAATGTACATTGAAGAAAAAACAGCTATCGGTATCTATTCGGATTCGGGTTTAAACACCGTTGAAATTTGTCTCTTAAAAACAGACGGGGTTGATTTGTATGGCAAAACAAAGCAATTAACCCGCCCGTATCCAATAGATCTGAAAGAGCGCATTCTTGCTTTCATTTTGAAAGACGATTATACAAACACACAAGAAATGAAACAGTTAGATGAAGATTTAACAGCTTTTCACTTAACTGTTTTTCAAGAATTTTATGAGCAACATAAACGAGAACACCCTAAAATTAATCTTATCGGATATTCAGGGCATTTAATGTATCGTAATGCAACTGAAAAAGTTGCTGTCATTTTAGGAAATCCACAAAAATTAGCAACAACTACCGGTATTCCCGTTATTGCAAAATTTATTCAATCGGACTTAAAAGCCGGCGGACAAGGGGGACCTGTTTTTACAGCATTTTACAATGCTATGACTCGACACATGGAAAAACCAACAGCTATCGTATCTTTGGGGGGCATTACGACCTTAACATATATCGGTCCTTTTGGTGAATTGCTAGCTTTTGATATAGGTGTCGGAACAGCTTTACTGGATTATTGGATTCGTCGTCATACAGGAGCGGAAATGGATTACGACGGCATTCACGCAACACGAGGAAAATTAGATAAACGATTACTAACACGCCTGCTAAAAGATGAATTCTATTTAACTCTTCCTCCCAAAACAACTGATAAAAAAGCATTTTTGAAACTATATGAACAAATTGAAGGTTGTTCTTTAGATGACGGCGCAGCGACTATCACAACTGCTATTGCCCAAAGCATTCAAGAAGCAGAAAAATTCTTACCTCAACACCCTTACCAATGGATTTTAATTGGCGGAGGAATACATAATCCTGCTCTGTTAAGACTTATAAAGCAGAAACTATCCGGTCCAATTCATACTGGTTCGGAATGTCATTGGTTAAACGATACGCTCAATGCACAAGCTTATGCCTTTTTAGCCGTTCGTTCCTTAACCGGTCTACCAATTAGCTATCCACAAACAACCGGTGTTCCAGAACCGGTTAGTGGCGGAACAATGTATTTACCATCATAAAAAAATCATTAAAACTGTTTTTTTAAAAACAGACGTATCTGCTCCAAACAGGTATTGTCAATATTATGTTCCATTCTCTTTGAACAAAAGGTTTGCACAGGTTGATTCATTTTTTCAAGCGTTTCTTTTGAAATATTCATTGCAATCGGGGGAACAACCGAATCCAAACCGCCATGTGTTAATAATACCGACGTACTGAAACAATATGGCACAGGATGAACAAGTGGAACAGCCGACAACCCCATAACACCAGCACATTTTTCCGACATAGAGTATGCCGTCAAAAACGCCATTAAGCCTCCTTGAGAAAATCCCCCGATAATTATTTTATCCAATGGGATATGACACGTTTCTACAACATTTAAAATATAATTTTTAACTAAATCTACCTGATACATTGCCCGCTTTTGTAAAACATTTAAATAATCAAGTGTCAACTGCTGCGGATTATAGTCATTTAATGAAAACCATTCATACCCTTGTGAAAAAATTTCTGTCGGTGCATTCGGTGCAAAAAATGCCGTTTGAGAAAACTCTGCTGATAAAGCTTCTCCGATAGGAATCAAATCAGAACCGTTTGCCCCATATCCATGTAATAAAATAACGGCACTTGTCGACATAGTCGGTATAATAGACGGACCCGAAAGTTGCATAAAAATCTCCTTGAATTATTTCATTTGATTGTATATACTTTCATTATATAGTCACAGGAAGGAGAAAAAATCAATGAAAAAAACACTCTTTACACTCACAAGTCTCTCTCTTTTGCTAACAACACCCGTATTGGCACAAAGCCGAACAAGCAAAGGACTGACCGAAGCAGAAAAATTGGCAATCACAGCCGGGGCAGCACAGGCTTGCAGTGCAGATGCAGATAAATTAAAAAACTACGAAGTCATTGCCAGTCGTATTTTGGTCAATCAAACAGCTACCGAAAAGGAAGAAACAGCAGCCTTAACCGCTTATGCCCGTAAAAAATTTGAAGTTTACACAGAACAAAAAAAGGCTCCGGAAATGAATTGTTCGGAAGTGTTAAACAGATTTGACAATTTACCGATTTTTCAATCAACCGTATACCAAGACGGAACTTTAAAATTACCCGATGGAAAAATTATCAAACCTATTCGACCACTCAATCAAACAAAACCCGTAAATGTCAAAAGAACGAAAAAAGAACTGTTTAAGCAACCTAAAAAATCAACCCGTTCAGGTGTTATCATTAACAAACAGGCTTCTTAAAAATGCGTCCCGAATCTTTAAATATTCTTTTTAAAGATTATACATCTCTTGCAGGTATAGGAGATAGAACAGCCGGATTTTTAAAAAAATTATGCGGACCTTGTTTGATTGATTTATTATTTCATATACCTATCGGCATTAATCATCGCCCTCAAATAACAAATCTATCTCAGGTAAAACGAGGGGAATATGGTACGATACAATTAACCATTTCCGAACACATCACACCCCTCCGCAAAAAAATGCCTTATCGTATTTTGGCAACCGGCAATTTATGTGCTTGCGATATTGAATTAGTATTTTTCAACTACCACGCCGATTACTTAAAAAAACAATTAACAATCGGACAAACATATACGGTCTCAGGAAAAATAGAACGGATTGGATGCACAATAAAAATTCTTCATCCGGATTATATAACCCCCTCTTCCACTGCCATTCCCGAATTTGAACCGGTATACCCGCTAACCGCAGGATTAACAAATAAAGGTATAACAAAATCCATTCAAACAATACTGGCACATTTACCTTCCATACCTGAATGGCTGGATAATTCTTTTTTACAACAAAAAAAATGGCCTTCTTTCCATGAAGCATTGAAAAAAGTTCATACACCACATGAAGAAAATGATTTATTACCACAAAATACAAACCGATTGCGATTGGCTTACGACGAACTATTAGCCAATCAATTAGCGCTTCTTTTAGTCCGCTCAAAACAAAAAAAACAACAAGGAACTATAATTCCTACGTCAAGAACACTACAATCACTGTTAAAGAAACAATTACCCTTTGAGCTGACAAATGCCCAAAATCGTGTTATTACCGAAATCGGTTCTGATTTAGCAGATACAGGTAAAATGATTCGCCTATTACAAGGAGATGTCGGTAGTGGTAAAACAATTGTTGCACTGATGAGTCTTTTACAAGCAATAGAATCTTCCTTTCAAGGCGTTTTAATGGCTCCGACAGACATTTTGGCTCATCAACATTTTGAATCCATTAAAAAAATGCTACAAAATATACCTATTCGCATGGCACTGTTAACAGGTCGAGAAAAAGGAAAAAAACGTCAAGAATTATTATCCGCCCTCCAATCCGGAGAGATACAACTACTTATCGGAACACATGCCGTTTTCAGTGAAGACGTTTGCTATTATAAATTAGGATTAGTTATTATTGATGAACAACACAAATTCGGAGTTCATCAACGACTTGCTTTAACACAAAAAGAAAAAGGGGTTAATGTGCTTGTTATGACGGCTACCCCAATTCCACGAACACTTGCTTTAACAAATTACGGAGATATGGATATTTCCATTTTAGATGAAAAACCGGCAAACAGAAAAAAAATCGAAACATGTGTTATGCCTATGACAAAAACAACGGAAATTGCCGAAAAACTCTTTTACAAAATACAAAACAGCACTGAACGATTACAAGTTTACTGGGTGTGTCCATTAGTAGAAGAATCAGAAAAATCAGATTTAATTGCTGCTGAAAAACGCTTCGAAGAATTGAAAAAAATATTTAAGAATCGTATCGGTTTGGTTCATGGAAAAATGAAAGGATCAGATAAAGATGCCATTATGGAGAAATTTGTCTCAGGAGAATTTGACATATTGGTTGCGACAACAGTTATTGAAGTTGGGGTTGATGTTAAATCTGCTTCTATTATGGTTATTGAGCAAGCAGAACGCTTTGGATTAGCTGGATTACATCAATTAAGAGGCCGTGTCGGACGAGGCAACACACAATCAACCTGTTTACTCCTTTATGGAAAGAAATTATCTCAAACAGCACAAGCTCGACTAAAAATCATGAGAGAGACCGACAACGGATTTTTAATTGCAGAAGAAGATTTACGATTAAGAGGCGCCGGAGAAATTTTAGGTTCCAAACAATCTGGATTACTAAACTTTAAATTTGCAGATTTATCCATGCACAGCGATTTATTATATACAGCAACACAAGATGCAAAACTGATTTTAAACACTGATAAAAATTTAACATCTTCTCGTGGAGAGGCATTAAAGCATTTGCTTTATTTATTTAAAAAAGACAAACAAGTCAAAACATTAAACGCTTAAAAAAACACACACAGCCAATCAATTTCCACTTTATAAACACAAAAAAATATTACTCACTTCTTTTCATTGTCCATATAAAAAGGGACATTTTTTTACGCTTTAATTTGGACAAATCGAATTTTAAAGAAAACAAAAGATTATTGTTTTAATTGAATTGTTTATTTAAAATCAAAAAAAATGCCCAAAAGTAAAAAAAAGTGTTGCAATGATGCATCCTTTTTTTAGACACACGTGTGAAAAATGTTTTTTATAAGTATATGAGCTTTTAAATGAAAGGATAATGGATGGGGAATAAAGCTATTCGGCCTCAATAATAACAAAGGCAATTGCAGCAGAATCATCTGACAATGATAAATGGATTACGGCGTTTTTTGCTTTTTGATGAAGTGTTTGAGCGGTTTTTCCTGAAATTTGCAAAGATGGTGCTCCGAAAGAATCATTAAAAACTTCAATTTCCTGCCATGTAGCCAAAGCTCCGATACCACAACCTAATGCTTTAACAAAGGCCTCCTTTGCTGCAAAACGTTTTGCATAAAAAGTATCTTTCAATTCTTCGGATAAATTTAATGCACATTCTTGCTCATGGGCAGTAAAAATTCGATGAATAAACTTCTTACCAAAACGATGACGAATTAATTTAATTCGGTCAATTTGAACAATATCTGTGCCAATTCCTGCAATATGCATAGTTTACGCTTTCATTCGATGGACCGTTGCGATATGTTTATATGAACGAAGTGCTTGTAGTAAAACATCTAATTCATTATTGTTTTTAACTTCAACCTCAATAATGATATCCGAAAAACCATTGCTTCGACTTTGCGTGTTTAAATTTGTTAATGGAACATTGTGTTTTGCAATAATGTTTGTTAACTCGGTTAATGAGGATGGTCTATCTTCTAAAACAATTTTAATCTTAACAGGGAGAACTTTATCTTGGACTACACTCATATTCCAATCAACATCCAACCATCGTTCTGATTCATCTTGATATTGTGTTAAAGTTGGGCAATCTTGCGTATGGATGGTAACATCTTTTCCTGTGGTGACAATTCCGACAATGGCATCTCCTGGAACAGGGTGGCAACATTTTCCAAATTTTAATGCAATACCAGAAATAAGCCCAGTTACCGGCATTTTCTTATCCAAAAGAGTATCTGATTTGCTCTTTTTAAATAAGGAGATAGCTCGTTTGAATCCAGAAGGTATACAATCCGGATGGAGTTGATTAAAAACATCTTTAAACGGGATTAAACCTGCACCGATTGCTGCCAAAAAATCATTAACACTATTTTGTTTGTATTGATCTAAAAGCGGTTGTAATTCTTTTTCATTCCAACTAATGCAATACTCTTTGGCTGCATTATTAAAGTAATCCTTGCCAAGTATCAAATTCTTTTCATATTGCTGCGCACGAATAAAACGACGAATACAGGCTTTTGCTTTTGCTGTAACCGCAAGGTGTTCCCACTCTGGTGATGGTGTTTGATTTTTATTGGTCATAATTTCTACTTGGTCACCATTTTCCAAGACTGTTCGCAATGGTTTTATTTTTCCGTTTATTTTTACACCGACACAAGTATCTCCAACACGGGAATGAACGGCATAAGCAAAATCAATCGGGCCAGCACCACGAGGGAGTGTAATCAAATCCCCTTTAGGAGAAAAACAAAACACCTGATCTTGATACATAGCAATTTTTGTGTGTTCTAAAAATTCATTGGGGGAAGATGAATGATTCATCAAATCTAACAAATCCCGTAACCAACGATATTGCTTTCCTTCTTTGTGAACACCTTCTTTATACTCCCAATGCGCTGCAACACCGTATTCCGCAACAGCATGCATATCTTTTGTACGAATTTGAACTTCAATTCGACGATTTAATGGTCCGATAACGCCCGTATGGATTGACCGGTATCCATTTGGCTTAGGTGTAGAAATATAATCTTTATAACGTCCTGGAATCATTGGATACTTTGTATGGATAATTCCTAATGTTTGATAGCAAGAGGCAGTCGAATCCACAATAATACGAAAAGCCATTACATCACAAACCTGTTCAAAAGAAATGTTTTTCTTTTGCATTTTACGCCAAATAGAATAAGGACGTTTCTCACGTCCGGAAATATTTGCCGAAAGATTATGTTCTTCCAAATCATTTTTTAATTCATTAATAACCGTTTCAACATCTTGTTTCCCTTGTTCGCTTAAAAAATGCAAACGGGATTGAATGCTTTTATGGGCTTCTGGATATAAAATCTGGAAGGACCAATCTTCCATTTCATCTTTTAATGCCTGCATCCCGATTCGTTCAGCAAGAGGCACATAAATTTCCATGGTTTCTTTTGCAATTCGATACCTTTTTTCTGGCTTTTTACAAAAATGCAATGTTCGCATATTGTGCAGTCTGTCAGCTAATTTAATCAGCAAAACTCGAATATCCGTACTGGTTGCCAAAACAAGTTTTTGAAAATTTTCAGCCTGTTTTGTTTCTTCGGAGTGAATTTGTACCTTGGATAATTTCGTAACTCCTTTTACCAAATTGGCAACATCAGCACTAAACAGTTCTTTTAAATCGGCATACGAAGCTGCGGTATCTTCTATTGTATCATGTAATAATGCGGCAATAATTGTTGCCGTATCCAAATGATATTGTGTTAAAATTTCCGCAACACTTAACGGATGAGAAAAATAGGGATCGCCTGACTCCCTTACTTGGGCTATATGCATTTTCATAGCAAACACATACGCCCGATTTAATGCTTCTTCATCTGCCGAAGGATCGTAAGATTTTACGCGTTCCACCAATTCATATTGACGCATCCGATCCCCCTTTGTTTTAATTAGGCATTATTGATATCATCAACAACCTGAAAAGAATCCGATTCGACAAATTCGGCATCGCTATATAATTGTTCTGTAATACCTTCTGTTTCAATGACTTTAGATTCAACGGTTTCAACAGGATTCTCGTGGTGTGCAAATCGTTGCATGCCGGCAATTATATTTTCATGAATCTGATTTAAATCAATCGTTTGTTCTTCAATTTCACGCAAAGCGACAATTGTATTTTTGTCATTATCACGACTTAATGTAATCGGTGTTCCCGAATCCAATGATTTTGCACGACTGGCAGCGGTTAAAATTAAATCAAACCGATTTGGAACGATTTTTACGCAATCTTCAACTGTTACACGAGCCATTTTTTATCCTTTCATGCTTAAAATAAGATTATAATATTGTTACTATACGATTTTTTTTTGAAAAAAGCAAGTATCTTTTCAAAGAAGCGCTTGCTCTTTTTCTATTTTTTTTATATACTGAACTAAATTTTAACAAACAAAGGGGTTTAAAAATGAAAAAATATTTAATTACCAGCGCCTTACCTTATGTAAATGGTTTACCGCATTTAGGACATTTAATTGGGTGTTTATTGCCTTCAGACGTTTATGCTCGTTTTTTACGCCAAAAGGGAGAGAATGTCTTGTATATCTGTGGTACAGATGAACACGGAACACCCTCTGAGGTTGGGGCGGCAAAAGAAGATATGCCGGTTGAAGATTATTGTACCAAATACCATAATTTGCATGCTGAAATGTATAAAGGGTTTAATTTGTCGTTTGATTATTTTGGAAGAACCTGTTCTGAACAGAATAAGGAAATTGTTTATCGCATTTTTAATGAGTTGGATAAAAATGGTCTTATTTCGGAAAAAGTGACACGACAAGTTTATTCAGTTGATGATGGTCGCTATTTGCCAGATAGCTATGTTATGGGAACTTGTCCGCATTGTGGATACGAAAAGGCAAAAGGAGATCAATGTGAAAATTGCACGAAGGTTTTGGATCCAATTGATTTGATTAAACCACGTAGTGTTATTTCTGGCAGTGAAAATTTAGAAATTCGGGAAACAAAACACTTGTTTTTGCAATTACCTAAATTAGAAAAAGAGTTAACCGAATGGATTGAAACGAAAAAAGGAATTTGGCCGGATATCGCTTACTCCATTGCTCAAAAATGGTTAAAGGAGGGGTTGCAGGAACGGGGAATTACACGGGATTTGAAGTGGGGATTTGCTGTGCCGAAAGAAGGATTTGACGGTAAAGTATTTTATGTATGGTTTGATGCTCCTATCGGTTATATCGGTATTACAAAACAATGGGCAGACGAACAACCCTCACACCGTCATTTCGAAGATTGGTGGTTGGATAAAGAAAATGTTATTCACACAGAATTTATGGGAAAAGATAATATTCCGTTTCACACAATTACATTTCCGGCCACATTAAGAGGCACAGGTGAAAACTGGACGGAAGTGAGTATGTTAAAAGGGATGAATTATTTAAATTTTGCCGGAGGAAAATTTTCAAAATCCGCACATCGGGGTATTTTTCTGGATGACGCTATTAAAGAATTTCCAGC
>JAFZGR010000018.1 GCA_017555325.1 Alphaproteobacteria bacterium
ACTTCTTTTTCTTTGAAAATTTTTGCCAATCGATAAGAATTTAACCACATTTTAAACGGGTTTTTTGTTTTAACGGGTAACATAATATGTTCTACGCCGATGCGTTTTAATTCTTCAACCATTTTACCGCCAGAAGAAACAACATAGTTACGAATACCTACTTTTTGCAATGCTTCGGCAATTTCAATTGTTCCACGCTCTACACCGCCTTGATTTAATGCCGGTAAAACCTGTACAATACTTCTTTTTGTTTCCATCATCATTTTCCCTTTTATTTAAAATACTTTTGGATTAACAAATTGTTATTATTGATAAAAAACTTGTCGATCTTCTTTAACCGGCCGGCGTTGCGTATAATTTCGAGCTTCCATACATTCTTCATAATCATCATATGAAATAGACCAATCGGCTGCAACAGAATTTACATGAACCGGCTGTGCTCCCGGAAAGGGAACAAATTGAGCCCAAATACCATGATCCGAATCATTATCAAAACGCAATTCCAATTGTTTGGGGACACCCCACCCCCACGGCATACCCGGCCATTCATACGGCCACATGTCGGCCGCAGCCAAACATTCATTATGGTCACGAGCAAACCAAACAGAACCGGTATTCGGTCGTTCCCAATAATACATATGTTGCCCATCACTGCCACAAGCACTTAACAGCAACAAACCAACAGCCACCAGACACATCTTGAATGTTTGTTTCATTTGTACACTCCTTTTGTCATTAGATAAAAATCTTCTGCGTTGCATTATATCAGCGAATTGATTACGAAGTAAAGAAGAAAGTGCATATTAACCTAAAAAAATATGTTATTTAAAAAAAATAAAAGAGATGGAACATAAAAACACATCTCTTTGTATGAATTATTTTCTATTTTTTCTTTTCCGATTCTAAAAATCCAAATTTGCATAACTTTCAGACGGCATAATACCAGCTAACTTATCATTTAACAATGATTTAAATGATTGGCGTGATTTTAACTTGCCGTACCACAGTTTTGCTTCCGGATAAGAATCCCAATCAACTTCGCCAAGATAATCCAAAATGGAAATATGGGCTGCAATTCCCAAATCTGCCATAGATATATTACGACCGCCCAAGTAACTGCGATGATCAGCTAACCAATCAATATAGCCCATATATCGCTTTAAATTTTCACGACCAATCCGAATTAATGCCGATTCGGGAGCACCGCCTCGACGAATAGCCTTAAAAACTCGCTCACCAACTAACGGCTTAAAAACATCGGCATAAAATGATGTATCAAACAAATTCGTCAAACGTCGAATTTCTGCTCGACCGCGAGGAGTTTCCCCCAACAGATTCGGTAATGTTTTTATTTCATTAACATATTCGCAAATTGCGACATGATCCGTTAAAATATGTCCGTCCGGTTCAATTAAAACCGGCACTTCACCAAACGGATTCAACTTTAAAAATTCTGGACGACGTGCCCATGGGGTCTCAAAAATAAGTCCGTACGGCAAACCCTTTTCATATAACAACAATCTGACTTTTCGTGAAAAGGGACATAATGTATAATGATATAACGTTCTACGCTCTGCCATTTCGATTCACCATTTCAATAATTAATGCAGCCGTTTTTTCAGACGGCGATAAATTTTCACCCAATCCCAACTGTTTTAAACTTTCCTGCGTTTCCTGTTTGGGATTATTTAATAAATTTAAGATTGTTTCCGTTAATTTGTCAACCGTACAATTTTCCTGTAATAATTCGGGAATAATTTCTTTATCAACCAACAAATTAATTAAATTAACAAACTTAATTTTTAACAAATGTCTTGCCATAAATCCTGTTAACGGCGAAACACGATAAGCAATCAAGTGTGGAACACCCGCCATAGCCAATTCCAAACTAACCGTTCCGGAAGCTGCCATAGAAACCTGTGAGGCGGCAAACGCATTATACCGTTCTTTTTCGCCTCTTACAATCACATGCGAAATAGACCAACCGGAAAAATACTCTTTTAATTTATCGGCAACCGTTGCAACGGTCGGAATAACAACAAACAAATCAGGAACCTGTTTTTGTATTTTTTCCACCGCCTCTTTAAATATCGGTAATAAATACTTTACTTCATTTTTACGACTACCAGGGAGTAAACATAAAACTTTAGCATTTTCCGGTATTTTATACTTTGCCCGAAAAGAAGCCGCATCTCCTTTATCAGCCCCACCTTCAATTACAGGATGCCCGACAAAATCGGCTTTTAAACCATATGGGGTAAAATAAGACGGCTCTTTCGGCAATAGACAAAACAATCTGTCAACATACCGACCTAACGTTTTGGCTCGTCCCTTTTTCCACGCCCATACTTGTGGAGCGACATAATGAACGTGTGGAATTCGAATGCCTTTTTTAATTAATTTTTGATGGACCCTGGCAGAAAAACTAAAACTGTCGATCGTCATAATAATATCCGGTTGAACTTTGGTAATATCCATTAAAATATCATCAAAACGTTTTAAAATTTTCGGCAAACTCGGAATAACTTCAACCAACCCCATAACCGCCAAATCGGAAATGTCAAACAATGATTTTAAACCCTCTTGTATCATTGTTTCTCCGCCAACACCATTAAACTGAATACATCCGCCTGTTTGCTTTTTTAAAGCACGCATAACGCGAGATCCCAACAAATCACCGGAAGGTTCTCCTGTAATCAAATAAACTTTCAATTTTTTTTCAACGGATACCATTTAACGTCCCTTTCGTTTATCGGATTTTTGATTGTTTTTACGGCATCCTACTCCGGTTAACACGTTCAACCGCTCATGTAAAATCGGCGGAATAAACGTATTGGTGTTAACACCGATAACAAATATATTTAACTGATTTGCTTTTGCAATAACATCGGCAACATTTGGTATTAAAACTTTACCGACTTCAACGGCAATTCCTTTTAATCCTGCTTGTGCAACCGATTTTACCGTTTCCGTTCCGATTGTCGGCAAATCCACACGGGTATCTTGCATCGGCTTAGCGGTTTTAACTAATACACCGCCTTTTCCTTTTCGTCGCAATTGAACTGTTCGCTCAATCAATGCTTTTGTTCCTTCAATCCCTTCAACCGACAGAACCAATCCCTGTTGAACAATAACCGACTGTCCGACATCTCCCAATCCTAATAATTTTGCAATATAGCATCCGCGCGAAATATCTTCAATATCCACTGATGACGGTTTTACTTTTGTTAATACACCTTCCGGAGCCAACAATTCAGGTAAAAATTCATGAATACCCCGTACAAAAAATCCCAAATGTTCAATTTCTTGTACAATTCGGCGCAATAAACCATCATCCCCATGCTTCTTTAATCCAATTTTACAAATGAGCTTCCATCCATAAAAATCCGGAAAAATTTCCGACAAACTCGGTCGACGAACACCACCAATCATAACCAAATCGTTGACATTATTTGATTTAAGTAATCGGTACATTTTACCTGCCGAACCCAAACGAACCCATTTTATCGGAATATTTTTAGGCAATAAATCTTCTTCGGCATGTCCCTTTAAGGCAAGAACAAAAAAAGGACGCCCTTCCTTTTGGCATTGCTCTATCAATACAGTTGGTAAAACACCATTTCCTGCCAAAATACCCAACTTACGCATTGTATCCTTTTTTTGTTTTGTCATGTTAAATTTTCACTCTTTTTTATTCTGGTTGCAAAATGTTATTTTTAGATGGATTTTGAACAAAATCAATCAATTTCACAACCAACGGATTGCCATTTACCGTAGAATCTGCAGATAATTGTTCAATTCGCTCAGCAAATGTTGTTTCGGCATTTTTATCAAATAAAAACTTATACGCCTTTTGCAATCCGAAAATAACTGGCTTATCAATACCTGCCCGTTGTAAACCGATTAAGTTCAATCCACCCAATCCAGCACGTATACCACTCATTACCAATCCATACGGAATAACATCCCGAGCAATACCACACATACCACCAATCATTGCCCCTTCTCCAATACGGGTAAATTGCAATACTGCCGATAAACCACCGATAATTGCCCGATTGCCAACGTGAACGTGACCTGCTAAAGTAGCATTATTACTCATCACAATATCATCACCCAAAACACAATCATGTGCAATATGACTGGCAACCAAAAACAAATTACGATGCCCGATACGGGTAATTTTTTGATCAACTTCCGAACCGACATGTGCTGTTACGTGCTCACGAAACGTATTATCATCACCAATTACCAATAAGGCATCTGGAGCATTGGAACGTTTATGTTGTGCCAACATACCCAATGATGCAAACGGATATACCGTATTGCGTTCGCCCATTCTTGTGTAACCGTCAACAACAACGTGAGAAATTAAACGACTACCCTTACCGATTTTAACATTCGGACCGACCGTACAATACGGACCGATTTCTACATCATCTGCCAATTCGGCTTTTGCATCAACGATAGCGGTTGGATGAATTTTTACCATATCAGATACTCCTTGTTAGGCCTTTTTAAAAACCATTGCACTAAATAATGCCTGAGAAACAACTTTGCCTTCTACACGAGCTTCCCCACGAAATTTAAACACATTTCGAACAGCCTGTTCCTTTTTAACATGAAATTCAATCACATCCCCCGGCAAGATCGGTTTGCGAAATTTAACATCATCAACAGTCATAAAATAAACACTGTTTCCGGAACGTTCTTCTTCCGGAAATGCCGTTAAAACAATAAGACCAGCTGTTTGGGCCATTGCTTCAATTTGCAAAACCCCCGGCATTACCGGATTTTCAGGAAAGTGCCCTTGAAAAAACGGTTCATTCATCGTAACATTTTTAATACCGATTCCAGATTCGCCCGGCACAATGTTTTTCAATTTATCAACCAACAAAAACGGATACCGATGTGGTAATAATTTTAAAATTTCACCGATTTTAATTTCTTCAATCATATTTTCCGGTTTTACTTCTGTTTCTTCAACCATAATTTTATCCTTATTTTTTTATTAATGTTACACTTTACTGTTATTCAGCACTTTTTTTCTTTTTTGTTAAATTACGCACAGCAATTTGCTGACGCATAAATTCTACACGTGGCACAGCAGGAGACCCCATCAGAACCGAACCAGCCGGCACATCATTCATCAATCCGGATTGAGCAGCAATCTGAGCCCCTGTTCCGATTTTTAAATGTCCGGCAAAGCCTACTTGACCACCGGCCACAACAAAATCACCAAATTCACAACTGCCTGCAATACCAACTTGTGAAACCATCACACAGCATCGCCCTAATTTTACATTATGAGCAACCTGCACTAAATTATCAATGCGTGAACCAGCTCCGATAACCGTATCACCCATAGCACCTCTATCTACGGTTGTTGATGATCCGATTTCCACATCATCACCGATAACAACTCGTCCTAATTGCGGAACTTTAACAGGACCTCTTGCTGACATAGAAAAACCGAAACCATCTTGGCCGATGTGAGCCCCTGGGTAAATATAAACTTTATTACCGGCAATACAGTGAGACACTGTTGCATTTGCACCGACAACACAATCATCGCCCATTTGAACACCCTCTTCAATAACTGCATTTGGACGAATATCGCAACGCTTACCCAATACAACATTTTTACCAATATATGCACCCGCAGCAACACAAGAGCCTTCACCGATAACGGCTGTTTCATGCACATTTGCTCTAGGCGAAATATCCGCTTCTACCTGACGAGGATAAAAAGCCGAAGCCACCAAACCGTAAGAACGATGCGGATCGGCAGAAATAAGCGGAATAACTCCTGCCGGAACGAATTCCAAAAATTTTTCCGGCACAATAACAGCTCCGGCTTTTGTTTGTGAAAGCGGTTCCCGCATAGTCGGAATAAATGCCCATGAAATATCATTTTCACCGGCTTCTGTAATTGAAGCAACATCCACAAAAACACGGCTTTTATCTATACCTTCCGGAAGGGTCACTTCTCCGACACGTGCGATATCTTCTAATGTTAAACCATCTACTTTATGAAAAAAACGAGAATCAGCCATTATTTTACTCCTGATTTTTTAACTTCTATTTGCTTTTGTTTTACTTCCTTTTCAGAATGATTTTCTTTTGACGTATCAATTTGTTGCTCCGTTGTATTTTGTGCAACTTGTTGCGAAATTTGATTCTGAACCGTTTGTGCAACTAAAAATTGTGCCGGATTAGGGAAAGAAATTTGAATATCTTTCTCATTCAATTGCTTTAAAAAACGATTTGTTAAATCTGCTTTTTCAGAAATATATTCCGTTTGTGCTTTTGAAACAATAACATCATACCCTGATTGACCTAAATTAGCCAAAACCTCCCGAATAAACGGATCAGCTTGCTGACGAGCAACCATACTCGCTTTTGCAATTAACTGCTTTTGAACTTGATACTTTTGGGCATAGGCAGATACTTTTTGCTGAAAAACTGAAATTTCTTTTGCAAAAGCATCTTGCCCTTTTTTAGAATCCTTAATTTTCTTTTCTAATTCAGACAGTTCCCGTGTCAACATTTTTTCATCTTCTGTCTGTCGAGCCATCAATGCATTTAAATATTTCGTTTCCTCTGCTGCAATTATTTGAAAAACAGTTGCTTCTTTAAAAACACGCTGATTATCCAACACACCGACTTTCGAGGTATGCGAATCTCGCAAACAACAGGTCAAGGCAACCAACGAAATACCAACAGCTAAAACTATACCACCTTTTTGAATTAAATTATTTTTTTGTGTCATATTAGAATCCCTTTCCAAAATTCAAACGGAACACTTGTGTTTTATCGCCGGTTTCTTTAAGAACCGGTGCCGCAAAATCCAAATTAATCATCCCCATCGGAGATTGCCATAAAATACCTGTACCAACTGATGCCCGTAATGAATTTTTATAATCCATCATTTCGGCATCAAACCCGTCCGGTTTACCAATATAACCGGCATCAGAAAACACTTTCCCTTTAATTCCCAATTCTTTAGGCAATCCAAGCGGAAATACCACTTCTGTTGAAGCTGAAACATACCAATTCCCGCCCAAGGAGTCGTCTGTGTATTTATCCCGAGCACCGATGCCACCATATTCAAATCCACGTAAAGAAGCATCACCCAAAAAATAACGGTTATTAATACGAACATCTTCTCCGCCTAAGCCCCAAATATGCCCACCGTCACCACGAATAGACATAACAACATCATCCGTTATGGGGAAATACTGAATACCCGTCACATTGATGCGGAAGAATTTTGTATCGCCACCCAAACCGGCAATATCGGCTCCTAATGATAAATAATAACCCTCTGTTGGATTAATTCTACTATCCCGACGGTCATAAGACAATACCTGTCCAATCATAGAAACGGTTGTTTTACCTTTTTGTTCTTTAATATACATGGAGGCATCTTCATCAATATCCGTCACATCATCTTGTCTTAATGTATAACGAACAGTTTGACGCAATCTATCTGTATAATCCCAACCTAAACGGGCTGATGTACCGATTGTATCATAGCTATATGAACTGTAATCACCATTATCCCGTGTTGTTTTGAAAATTTCAACACCTGCCAATAACGGTTTATCCATAAAGTAAGGATTTGTAAACCCTGCCGTATATTGTGTTTCACGCTGTGATAACATTGCATTCAAATTAACAATATTTCCCGTTCCTAAGATATTACGCTCAACAATACCGGTTTCAAACAACAATCCGTCATATGATGACCAACCGATACCAATATTAAATGCCCCTGTTGATTTTTCGGATACATTGACATCTACATTTGTTTTTGATCTGTCTCCATAAACGGGCACTGTTTTAAAATCAACTTTATCAAAGTAATCCAAATCTTCTACTTTTTGTTTTGAACGACGTAATTTTGCCGCATTAAAAGCATCACCCTCTTTAATCCGGAATTCACGTCGAATAACTTTATCCTTTGTACGAGAATTACCATGAATATTAATTTTGTTTACAAAAACTTTTTCCCCTTCCTGCACGCGGAAAACAACACGCACAGTTTGATTCTTTTCATCTTTGTAAAAATCTGGAATTACTTCAGCAAAAGCATAACCGGCATTTGCAAATTCATCTGTTAAATTTTCAATGGTTTTATCAATCAATTCGGAATTAAAACGTTCACCTTTTTTAAATTCCAAAAAGCGTGTTAAATCTTTTTTGTTCCGACCTTGATATTCTGGTAATGAAACACGAATTTCCGGCTGAGCAAATTTATATCGTTTACCTTCATCAACTTCAATCGTCAAAACGAATCCCGATTTATCCGATAATAATTCGGCAACAGCATTTTTCACTTCAAAATCCACATAACCGTGTTTTAAATAAAACCGCCGCAACATTTCCTGATCATAATTTAACCGATCCGGATCATACGTATCTGTACTGGTAAAGAAACGATACCATGCATTTTCTTTGGTAATCATCACATCTTTCAAGTCATCAGCCGAATATTCGTGATTACCAATAAAGTTGATTTTTTCAATATACGTTTTATCTCCCTCGTCAATTTCAAAAATCACATCTACACGATTTTGTTCTTTTTTGATGATTTTAGGAGTAACCGTTGCCCCAAAACGACCATTGCGTTTATATACATCTAATAATCTGTCTGCATCAGCCTGTGCTTTCCGTTGCGTATAAACACTGCGTGGTTTTAATTCGACTTCTGTTTTCAACACATCATCATCCAATCGATCGTTTCCTTCAAAATAAACATCATAAACCGTTGGATTTTCCACAACATCAACCATCATAACGCCGTTTTTCATTTTAACACTAACATCAGAATACAAGCCGGTTGCAAATAACTTTTTTGTTGCACTATCTAAATCGGCAGCAGTAATATTTTGTCCGGATCTGAAATTCAACTCATTCAGAATTGTAGCATTTTCAAAACGCTGTGTTCCGTTAACGGAAACCGAACGTAAAACTTCTGCCCCTGCTTGTGTAGCCAACGCAGAACTCATCAACAATAATCCGATTATTTTTTTCATCCTAAAATCCTTTGCATAATACGAGGAACATCTAAAAACATGGTATAAGCAACTAACAAAAGCAAAACACTCATACCGGCAAATAAAAAGCCGTTTTGTACTTTTTCCGACAACGGTTTTCGACGAATTGCCTCAATAGCATAAAAGAATAAATGTCCGCCATCCAATACCGGCACCGGCAATAAATTCATAAATCCGACTGCTACGGAAATCTGAACAATAAACATCAACAAGGAGGTCCAACCACCCATTAAGGCATCTCCGGAAGCTTCAGCAATACCCAACGGACCACGCATATCTTTTGCTGAACGACTTTTAAACAAAACCTGCCCCAAATAAACCAATGTATCTGCCGTTATCTTATAAACATCCCGAACAGCCATACCAAAAGCTTTAACCAACCCGATATTATTGTTAATCGTCATTAATTCCGTTGATGAACGAATACCAATAAGCGGATATTCATAATCCGGATGATATTTTGGTTTTAGATCAACCGTATTTTGTTTTCCATCCCGTTCATATACAATAACTAACGGTTTTTCAAATTCCGTAATACGAACGATTCGCAGTACATCTGTATATTCCCGAATTGGTTCTCCGTTAATAGAAATAAACTTATCGCCTTTTTTTAATCCGGCTTCCTGTGCAGCTGAATCAGGCATAACATCTCCAACAACTGCCGGAACAACAACTTCTCCCAAGGCAAAAATCAAGCCGGTTAACAAGATAATTGCTGAAATATAATTCATAGCCGGACCAGCAAAAATAATAGCAGCTCTTTTCCATAACGGCTGAGCCATAAACGTATATTTAATCTCATCCTGTGCTACATTTTCAGTAGATGATTTTGCACTCGCAGCATCTTCATCTCCTAACATTTTAACATATCCTCCCAATGGAATGGCACAAATCTTCCAACGGGTTCCTTTTTTATCTGTGCGATGCCATAACTCTTTCCCAAAACCAATAGAAAAATCAGTTACTTTTACACCACACAAACGAGCTACATAAAAATGTCCGCCCTCGTGAATAACAACAACAAGGGACAAGACAAATATAAATGCAAAAATATAAATTAACGATGTCAGCATTAAAAAAACACGCCTCCCCGATTAAAGAAATAAATAATTAACGCCGTCACAACCGATGCAAACAGCAAGCCGTCAACCCGATCAAACAACCCACCATGACCAGGAATCAAATTACTAGAATCTTTTAAATTAAGCGACCGTTTAATTGCCGATTCAAAAAAGTCACCAACTTGTGCTACAACCGCCAAAATACCCGCAGATACCGTTAGAACAAAGGTTAATTGTTTAAATGTTACCCCACTTTCCGGAGCAATATAATTATAAGCATCCAAATAAAGTGCAAACAAATAAGCCACACCGACAGCAAACAAAATAGCCCCAATCAAACCGGACCAAGTTTTCTTTGCACTGATTTTCGGGGCTAATTTAGGACCCTTTAAAGTTTTCCCAACAACGTATCCTCCAATATCGGTTGCCCAAACGACAAAAAATAACCACAAAACAATCTCACGACTAATGTTGTCATTAATATAATAAATATATCCCAATGATAAAATCGGCA
>JAFZGR010000167.1 GCA_017555325.1 Alphaproteobacteria bacterium
AAGCGGATACGGCAAGCCTTTTAATACTTGATACGACATTTATCCCTCTTTTTGTGAACGATCCCCTTCATATAATTCTTTTTTAGCTTCTGTCAACTCAAACACAACAACCGCTAATGGTGGCAAATCTGTTGTAATGGCATACGGTTTAAAATTCCAACCGGAACCTGTTTCCAAGAATTGAGTGTTTTTCAATCCAGAACCGCCAAATTGTTTTTCATCGGTATTTAAAACTTCCTTATAAATTCCAGCTTCATTAACACCTATCCGATAATTTTTGCGAATAACTGGAGTAAAATTGCAAGCAACAATTAATGTTTTTCCCGTTTTACTTTTTCGCATAAAAGTAAATACAGAATTTTGGACATCGCTACCGTCAATCCATTCAAATCCTTTTTCATCAAAATCATAATCATATAATTCCGAGTGCGTGCGATAAAAATGATTAAGTGTTCCGATTAATTTATTCAATCCTGCATGTCCGGAATTAGACAACAGGCTCCAATCCAAACTATCTGCATAATTCCATTCACGTTTTACACCCAACTCATTCCCCATAAAAAGCAATTTTTTACCGGGGTGCATAAACATATACGCATAATACAACCGTAGATTAGCTAATTTTTGCCAATTATCCCCTGGCATTTTATCATACATTGGTCCTTTACCATGCACAACTTCATCATGCGAAAGAGGCAGTGTAAAATTCTCCGAAAAAGCGTATAAGAAACTAAATGTTAATTCATTTTGATGGTATTTACGATAAATGGAGTCATAATGCATATATTCTAATGTATCATGCATCCAACCCATATTCCATTTATATCCAAAACCTAATCCACCAATATATGTCGGTTTAGAAACCATCGGCCAAGCGGTTGATTCTTCGGCAAATGTAGTTGCTCCAGCATTTTCACCATAAACCCATTCATTTAAACGACGTAAAAAAGAGATAGCTTCCAAATTTTCACGTCCTCCGTATTGATTTGGTATCCATTCCCCTTCCTTACGGGAATAATCTAAATACAGCATACTGGCTACTGCATCCACCCGCAAAGCATCAATATGATATTCACGTATCCAAAATAAAGCATTGGCTAATAAGAAATTGGCAACCTCATTTCGTCCGTAATTATAAATTTTTGTTCCCCAATCTTTGTGTTCACCTTTACGCGGATCCTGATGTTCATATAAAGCCGTTCCATCATATTCAGCCAAGCCGAACGCATCTTTCGGAAAGTGAGCCGGAACCCAATCCATAATAACACCGATACCGGCCTGGTGTAACGAATCAATCAGATATTTAAAATCATCCGGTGTACCATATCTACTGGTAGGTGCATACATACCCGTTACCTGATATCCCCATGAACCGTCAAAGGGATATTCAGAAAGCGGTAAAAATTCAACATGTGTAAATCCGAGATTTTTAACATAACTCGGTAATTCTTTCGCCATTTCACGATAAGTTAACCACCGATTATTATCATCAGAATTTCGTCTCCATGATCCTAAATGCACTTCATAAATAGAAATCGGTTCAGCGGGAGAATTGGCCTTATATCTTCCCTGTCCCATCCAATAAGAATCACTCCATTGATATCGTTTAGCATCAAAAACCAATGTACCTGTTTTCGGACGCATTTCAAAAGCAGAACCAAACGGATCTATTTTTAATGGCAATAATCGTCCATCTGCACCAACAATTTCATATTTATAAATACTCCATTCCGGCAAATGCGGGATAAAAATTTCCCAAATACCGGAACTGCCTCGCTGACGCATCATGTGGCGTCGACCATCCCAATCATTAAAATTACCAACAACACTTACACGTTTTGCATTGGGTGCCCAAACAGCAAAACTTACCCCATTTATCCCTTGGTGAGTTATTAAATGAGAACCTAATTTTTCATAGATATCTTTATGATTTCCTTCGTTATACAAATACAAATCCATTTCACCCAAAACAGGCAAAAAACGATAGGCATCTTCGGTATCATAAATCAAACCGGAATGCAATTCTACTTTAAAATAATACGCAAAAAATTCCGTTGCTGGAATATCCAATTGAAACAAGCCATCCGCATGGATACGTTTCATTGGTAATTGTTCTTGTGTGTCCAATCGAATAACCGTCACATTTTTTGCTTGTGGCTGAAACGTACGAATACAAATAAACGATTGATTGTCTTCATCAACAGACCGATGCATTCCCAAAACAGAAAAAATATCACCGTAATATTGTCCCCGACAAATGGCATCCACTGTATTAACCGATAGCACTGATATCATTTTTCTCCCCTTTACTATTATATCTGTTTAAGTATATAGCACTATTTATATAGAAAAAGAAAGAAAAAAAAGAATTATTTTAGAAACAATTAAAATATATTAATTTTAATAAGACAATCACAAAGAATTATCGTTCATTAATAACATCTGTTTCAATCTGTTTTTGAGGATACGAACCAACCTTTTCAGCATTAGATTTTTTCGGCTTTACCATCGGCATTGTTGGTTCAACAGATGTTTCCGATTTAAAACAGTTATTTAAATGTGTCGCTCCACCACTTAAAATAAAAATACCTGCAACAATCAAATACGATTGCAACTCTGAAAAGATAACACGTTTTAAATTTTTCAAACGTTCTGCCTTATTGAGAGCGAAGGTGTATTCCACATCACTGATATTTGCACGTTTAGCGAAATATTGAGCTGTATACAGTTCATTTTGATATAATGCATATTCCAAAGCATTTAATTTATCACCTCGAATCCGAACTTCTCCTCTATACGGGGAGGAACCTTTATTCAATAATGTTTCCATCATAACAGCATCATGATATTTGGAGGCTGCAATTAAAAGTGTTTCTCCTGTATCAGATTGCACATCCACCTTTTGAACATTTTTGAGCATTTTATGAATACGTCCATGTACTTTATGATAAACAGGCATCATATATGTGGAAGCATTTTTTTGCAAATGATTATAAGCTGTTAATAAAAACGGCGCCCCCAACCCATCAATAGCCATTACATCAAATCCCTTTTCTGTTATTTTTTCAAAAGAATTATCTGTTTTAAACAATGCATGATGTAATGGAAAATATCCGTATAAATCTAATTCATTCACCCCTTCTTTTGCATAAGGAGAAGAAATAATCTCATCCATTAATGCATCATTACCTGTTTTAATTGCAATTGTTAACAAACTGCCATTGTTTTTAAAATATGTCTTTTTACTGATTTGTTCTTTATATTTTTTTAATAAATCGGCTTTAAATAAACGCCATCCTTGTATATCTGCCATTAACTTCCTCTTAAATTATTATCTATTTTTTTAATAATACCGATTTTTACAATTTTGTCAAGAATTTTATATCTTTCAGGTAAAAAAAAGAACTTGCAATCAATATGAAAAAGTGATAAACAAACGAAGTGAAAAAATAAAATTTTCCACTATGACATATTCTTTAGTGGTTTTGTTAAACTTAAAAAACAAAGGATAAATAATGACAAAATGGGTTTATACTTTTGGTGACGGTGCGGCTCAAGGCGATGCCAGCATGCGTAATTTATTAGGTGGTAAAGGTGCCAACTTGGCTGAAATGAGCCGTGTCGGTGTTCCTGTTCCTCCGGGTTTCACCATTACAACAGAAGTTTGTACATATTATTATGCCAACAACAATTCCTATCCTGCTGAATTAAAAGATCAGGTTATGGAAGCTTTGGCTGAAATTGAAAAAACAATGGGTAAAAAATTCGGCGATCCGACAAATCCGTTGTTATTCTCCGTTCGTTCTGGTGCCCGTGTTTCCATGCCGGGTATGATGGATACGGTTTTAAACCTTGGTTTAAACGATGAAACAGTTGTCGGCTTAGCAGAAAAATCCGGCAATCCAAAATTTGCTTATGACAGTTACCGCCGTTTCATTCAAATGTATGGTGATGTTGTTATGGGTGTTCACAGTTCAAAATTTGAAGCTGTTTTAGATCGTGTTCGCGAAGAAAATGGCTATCAATTTGACAACCAAATGACTGTTGAACAATTAAAAGAAGTCATTAAAGAATATAAAGAAATCTGCGAAAAAGACGGTCATCCGTTGCCACAAGACCCTGTTGAACAATTATGGGGTGGTATTGGTGCTGTGTTTGGTTCTTGGATGGTTGATCGTGCTATCTACTACCGCAAACTGAACAACATTCCAAGCGATTGGGGTACAGCCGTTAACGTTCAAACAATGGTCTTCGGAAACTATGGTGATACATCTGCAACAGGTGTTTGCTTCTCTCGTGACCCTGCAACAGGTGAAAATTATTTCTATGGTGAATATTTGAAAAATGCACAAGGTGAAGACGTTGTTGCCGGTATTCGTACACCACAACCGATGACAAAACTCGTTAAAGAACGCAGTGGTACAGATTTACCATGTATGGAAGAAGAATTCCCGGTTGTCTTTAAAGAATTGTGTGATATTCGTGCAAAATTAGAAGCACACTATAAAGATATGCAAGATATGGAATTCACAATCCAAGACGGAAAATTGTGGATGTTACAAACACGTAATGGTAAACGCACAGGTACAGCTGCTTTACGCATTGCCGTTGAAATGGTTAAAGAAGGCTTAATTGACAAAAAAACAGCTATTATGCGTGTTGAAGCAGGTCAATTAGATCAATTATTACACCCGATGTTTGATAAAGCAGAAAAACGCACTGTTTTAACAGCCGGTTTACCTGCATCTCCGGGTGCTGCCGTCGGTCAAGTTGTTTTCTCTGCTGAAGATGCTGAAAAAGCAGCCGAAGAAGGCAAAAAAGTTATTTTAGTTCGTGTTGAAACATCTCCGGAAGATATTGCCGGTATGCACGTTTCACAAGGTATTTTAACAGCTCGTGGCGGTATGACATCTCACGCTGCCGTTGTTGCCCGTGGTATGGGTAAACCTTGTGTTTCCGGTGTTTCAGACTTACGCATTGATTATGATGCCAAATTCTTAAAAGTCGGCGAAACAATCATTAAAGAAGGCGAAATGCTTTCTATTGATGGTACAACCGGTGAAGTAATGGCTGGTGCTTTAAAATTAGTTTTACCTGAAATGACAGGTGACTTCGGTGAATTTATGGGTTGGGTTGATGAAATCCGCACATTAGGCGTTCGCACAAATGCTGAAACACCGTTAGATGCTAAAACAGCTCGTCAATTTGGTGCTGAAGGTATTGGTTTGTGCCGTACAGAACATATGTTCTTTGATCCGGCTCGTATTAACCATATGCGTGAAATGATTTTATCTCACACAGTTGAAGATCGTCGGAAAGCATTGAACAAATTATTACCGTATCAACGTCAAGACTTTATTGATTTGTTCACAATTATGGAAGGTTTACCGGTAACAATTCGTTTCTTGGATCCGCCTTTGCATGAATTCTTACCGAACAAAAAAGATGAACAAGCTGAAATCGCACGTGAATTAGGTGTTTCCGTTGAAGAAATCGCTGCACGTACGGCAAAATTACACGAAGCTAACCCGATGTTGGGTCACCGTGGTTGCCGTTTAGGCGTAACATATCCGGAAATTAACGAAATGCAAGCTCGTGCTGTTTTTGAAGCTGCTGTTGAAGTGATGAACAAAACAGGCAAAACAATTGTTCCGGAAATTATGATTCCATTAGTCGGTACAAAGAAAGAATTAGATTTAG
Organism: Alphaproteobacteria bacterium; assembly: GCA_017555325.1. Taxonomy (GTDB): domain Bacteria; phylum Pseudomonadota; class Alphaproteobacteria; order CAAHEQ01; family UBA3637; genus RGIG4140. The sequence continues at coordinate 5,701 of JAFZGR010000167.1, forward strand.
CTAAATCAGTTGTTGTCAGCGTTGCTGATGCCGTTATGGCAGAAACAGGCAAAACATTCGAATACCATATTGGTACAATGATTGAATTGCCACGTGCCGCCATTACAGCTGATAAAATCGCAGAATCTGCAGAATTCTTCAGCTTTGGTACAAACGACTTAACTCAAACAACTTTGGGTATGAGCCGTGATGATGCTGGTTCCTTCTTACCTGAATATGTCCAAAAAGGCATTTACGAACAAGATCCGTTTGCTTCTTTGGATCAAGAAGGTGTTGGTGCATTGGTTGATATTGCCGTTCAAAAAGGTAAAGCAACTCGCCCGAATATCAAATTAGGTATTTGTGGTGAACACGGTGGTGATCCGAAAACAATTGACTTCTGTCATCGTGTCGGATTAACATACGTATCATGTTCTCCGTATCGTGTTCCTATTGCTCGTTTAGCTGCTGCACAAGCCGCAGTTCGCAACGCAAAATAAGAACTGATACACGCTAAAAAAAAGCCACCGGCATTTGTCGGTGGTTTTTTATATATAGAAAACCACCGGCTAGGTCGGCGGGTTCCTTTTTTTTGTGGATAGTTCTGTGTGTGTAGATAGATATAAACAATTCAGCCTAATCGATAGCATACAAAATTATAGAACTAAACAAACTTGTAAAAAAAATGATGCTACGAGTGCAAGCTAGCAAAAATTAGAGTAAATATCTGTATTTTTTATAGAAAACAAAAACTTTGCCAGTATTTTATATAAAAACTCGAAATCCGAAAATTTCTTTACCTAGCAGAGTATTATATAAATACTCAAAAATTAGCAATTACTCATCTTCAAAGAATATTTTTTTAAGATTATTTATTAATAACAATACGGTTTATAAGTGTTATCCGGCCATGTTGATGGGGAAACGTAGCTACCGTAAGAAATATCACAATTTGGACCACACCAAAAAACGGATTGTCCAAAATTATTGGTAAAATTGCTAAAATAGGTATTTGAGCAAAACCGATCCACACCACAAAACCAACTTTGGATTTGGGTTAATCCAAGTGCCTGACAAAAATTATTAGCACTATACCAATCTAATTCTTCCACGGATGTTTCTACCGGTTTATCTGATGCTTTTTGCTCCTTTACGGCAATGCGACAAACGCCTTTGTATCCGGTTGCTTCATTGATAATCGGAGAGTGTGTAGATATATCCCAAGTTGTATAACGGCAATATTCACCAGTATTGCAATCTGTGTTTTCATTACATCCCTGACCGGCAAGAATACAAACACCATCTTGACAAATACCTTTTCCACCAG
>JAFZGR010000168.1 GCA_017555325.1 Alphaproteobacteria bacterium
CCCTCTAAACTCATCAACTGTTTCGGATCAATATACGTTCCGCACAAATTAATCCCATCCAAAGCAAAAACAGATAAATCCAATTCCGATAAATCAATATTGCTAAAATCTAATCGCCGAATATCCAAACAAAGCAAATCGGACTTCGATAACATACGAATATCCAATTTTCCCGCTTCTATTAATCGAATAATTTTTTCCAAAGAAGTTAAATATTTTTCGGCATCTTCATCTAAAAAAGCTTTTTGCGTATTATTGTTTTTCCAAAAAGCACGTTTAAATGTTGCGCCTGTTAAGTCACACCCCATTAAATCCGTATCTTCAAAATATGCTTCATCAAAACAACAATTTGTAAAATCACACGTTTGAGCATTTGTTTTGTAAAAAACAGCCCCTTTAAAACTACATCCTTCAAAATAACCGCCAGACAAATCTGCCCCTTTAAAATTAACACCCGAAAAATCCATATTAGACAATCGCTTGCCTGCCTTAACAGCCTTGACAATATGGACAGCACGCTCATCTGAATGATAATCATTACGCTGTGAGGGCAATATAAATTCCCGACTGTCTCCCAGCCCCAAGGAAAAATAAACCATATCCGCATCTGTCACTTTGACATCGGCTGTTTTTTTAGATGGTCGCTTTAATTCTTTTATCATACTCATTATTATATCATTAAAAACCAAAAATGAAACAAAAAAAATCAACTAATATCATAAAAAAGCAAAATTGTGTAAATAATACACAAATACGAAAACAAATAAATAATAGAATTATACAATTGACTATATACTTATTATAAATGGATTATAATAAAACAAATAATATCTGATTAAATATAATCAAATATATATATAAAACGAACAAAACATTAATAAATAATGAACTAACTATTAATAAATAACAAATGAAATGATAATAAACAAAAAAAAGATGACAAGTTTATTTAATTGTGCTATAATCCCGCTTGAAAGGAAAGAAATGATTTATATTGTATCGCTTTTAACCCTTATTTTAGATCAAGTTTCTAAATTAAGTGCTTATTATTTTTTGCCGGAACATCAATTTGTTCCGATTTTGCCTTTTTTTAACCTGTTTTTAACATATAATAAAGGGGTTAGTTTTTCGGCATTTGCAACTAATGCTTCTTACGGACCTTGGATATTAAGCGGGATTTCTTTTGCTATTTGTATCGGGGTTATTTGTTGGATGCGAACGGAAACAAACAAAACAATTCGTTTTGCTCTGGCTATGGTGTTAGGCGGGGCAATCGGAAATATTATTGATCGAATTCGTTTAGGGGCCGTTATTGACTTTTTGGACTTTTATTACGGCACTCATCATTGGCCTGCATTTAATATTGCAGATTCGGCAATTTGCTGTGGTGCCGCCTTGATTGCTTGGCAACTTTTTACACAAAAAAAGGAGATAAAATGAAAAAAATATGTCTGTTAATTCTGTGTGGTTTATTAGTCGGAGCCTGTTCTGCCAATAAAAAACCAGCTTTGGAACAAACACAAATCGTTGATGGCAAGTCCATTGTTATGCCCCCAGAATTTTATGTTTTACCAAAAGCAAAAAATCAATTAAAAACAGAAAATTAAACAACACACTTAAATCAAAGAAATAAGCAAAAAAATTAGTTTAACAATAAAGACATCGGAGTATATGAATGCGTATTTATGAAAAACTGGTCAACCATGCCACACAAATGAAATCAACACAAATAAAAGATTTATTCGCAGCTGACGAAAATCGTTTTAACCGTTTCCACGCAACATTTGACGGTTTTTTATTAGATTATTCAAAAAACAATATTACCGATGAAACAATGAATTTATTATTGGAATTAGCAAACGAATCCGACTTAAAAAACGCCATTGAAAATATGTTCAACGGTGAAAAAATAAACACAACGGAACATCGGGCTGTTTTACATACAGCCTTACGTAATCGAGATAATCATCCGATTTATGTAGATGGAAAAGACGTCATGCCAGAAATTAATCGCGTATTTGAACAAATGAAAACATTTTCCGATTCTGTCCGTTCAGGTGAATGGAAAGGAGCAACCGGAAAAGCAATTACAGATGTTGTTAATATCGGTATCGGTGGTTCGGATTTAGGTCCGGCTATGGCGCATGATGCACTTACGTATTATCGCATTGATTCAATTCATTTCCACTTTGTATCAAATGTGGATGGAACTGACATTTCCGAAGCCTTAAAACGGTGTAATCCGGAAACAACATTGTTTATTATTTCTTCAAAAACGTTCACAACACAAGAAACCTTAACCAATGCCAAAACCGCCCGTCAATGGTTGGTAAAACATTTGGGAGAAGATGCTGTTGAAAAACATTTTGTTGCTGTTTCTACCAATGAAAAAGGTGTTAAGGAATTTGGTATTAATCCGCAAAATATGTTTGTATTTTGGGATTTTGTTGGCGGACGCTATTCTATGTGGTCTGCAATCGGTTTATCCTTAATGATCGGTATCGGATATGATGCTTTCATGGAAATGTTGGACGGAGCTTATGCCATGGATATGCATTTTAAAAATACACCGTTTGAACAAAACTTACCGGTTATCTTAGGTTTATTGGGAGTTTGGTATACAACTTATATGGGAGCCGAATCTTATGCCGTTTTACCTTACAACCAATATTTGCATAAATTACCGGAATATTTACAACAATTGGATATGGAGAGCAACGGAAAAGGTGTTAAGAAAAACGGGAATGCCGTTGATTATGCAACCGGACCGATTTTATTCGGGGCAGCAGGCACAAACGGACAACATTCATTTTATCAATTGATTCATCAGGGAACGCACTTAATTCCGGCAGATTTTATTGCACCAATTCACTCATTAAATGAAACCGGTAATCAACATGATATTTTATTAGCAAACTTTATTGCGCAACCGGAAGCATTGATGAAAGGCAAAACCGCCGATGAAGTACGGGCAGAAGGTGTAGCAGAAGAATTGGTTCCGTTTAAAACATTTACGGGAAATCGTCCAAGCAATACGATTTTGTTAAACAAAATTACACCATGGTCTTTTGGGGCGTTAATTGCTTTATATGAACACAAAATTTATGTACAGGGAGTTATTTGGAAAATCAACAGTTTTGATCAATTTGGTGTAGAACTCGGAAAACAGTTGGCTAAAAACATTTTACCAGAATTGCTGGATAAAACAAAACCATTATCACATGATTCATCTACAAACGCATTAATTGAAAAAATCAGAACAACCCGTTTGGGATAATTGAAAGGCAAAAAAATGACTCAAGATGAGCAAGATTTAATCACATATCTGATCAAAGAAAACTATTTTTTATATACGGAAAAAAAAACAAATCCGGATAAAAGGGTTTCTGATTTGATAAAAATTTTGCCATCTTGTTTGCTTCAACAGGCAGAAAAAACAGGTAAACAAATTAATGCAGCGTTAAAACCAAAAACAAAACAACATATCCGTTTTTTAATAAAAGCTCTACGAAAACTACCGTATCATACCCGTAAAAACATTGTAAAATATGATTTAAGTACAGGACAAACTTCTCAAATCATTACACATAAAATTTATACAGCTTTAACGGCAGCAGTTTCTCCAAATGAAAAAAGTGAATTAGCGATATTAGAAGATGTTCAGGATGCTATGTTTTCAGCCGTTAGTTGTCCTTTTGCCCAACAAACAAAAACACCGGAAGGCAGAAAAGCTCTTTATCAAAATTTATATAAAGCCATTCAAACAACAACAACATTGCTAGATGCTGATTTTCAAGCAGTCTGTCATCTCATTTGTGAGCCGGATAACGTAATGGACAGAGTAAAACGACATTTAAGAATCGGACGACATTTGTTTTATATACAAGGTTATGATGAAAATCATCCA
>JAFZGR010000169.1 GCA_017555325.1 Alphaproteobacteria bacterium
AGATACATGGTTTGAAAACATTACCGGAACAATTTCTGGTACTGGTTTAACAGTTGGTATTAAAAATGTTAAAGTGGAAGATTCCCCGAAAGTAGATATTGTTGCAACGGCAACAACTACGGAAAATACGGGTATCGGTATGACAGATTGTACCCTGACAGGTGGGGAATACAGTATTAATGCAACCGGAACGGCTACCGGTATTGTTAATACAATGATTAGCAACTCAACAATTTCCGATAAAGGTATTTCCGGCGTTAATGATGGAACAAGTGACAGTATTAAAGGATTAACAATAGAAAATACAACATCAACCGGTGGCTCGGATGATTATGATGTTTATTATTGTAAATCTTATGAAAATGTGAAAAATGATGGAGAACAACTGGATTCGAACTCAAATATCTTAAAATGTGCGGTAGGTTGTCCGTGTGATTGTGCTCCAGGGTATGCTTTAACCCCAGAAAATACCTGTGTGCCGGTTTCATGTGCAGGGAAATTAATGCAATTAGATCCGTTAAATCCGCCGAAAATGACGTATGCAAATGGTATAACAACCATTATCGGAGATATCGTTGTCCAATCTGATATTGATTTTGCTAATGAAGAAGGATGCGATATTAATATTGCTGGTAGTTTGGACTTAAATGATCATACATTAAGTAATATGATTGGAAATGTGACTGTAAACAACTCCGCTGAAAACAGTGTAAAAACCTTTGCTATTTCAAATGGTCGATTTGAAAATATGTCAAACAGTACGGTTACGGTAACCGGTACAGAATATGGTTTATCAGGAGTATATTTCCTCTCAAGTCAAATGACTGTTAATGCAACGGCAACCAATGGTGTTGGTATATTTGGTGGTGTTATGGATAATGTTTCCGGATCTGTAAATGCATCCGGATTGGTTCAAGGATTATCGGGAACAGAACTTTATAATGCCACATTGGATATTACAACGACAGCAACGGCGACTGGTTCAATTAATGGTAAAACGGTTGCCGGTATGGTAAATGCTGATATTCGAGAAAGTACAATCAATATTATGGCAACCGGTTGGGATTATGGTATTTTAGGTACACAAATTAATGATTCGACTATTACTGAAAAAGGTATTGTCGGATTAAGTACCAGCAAAGGGGCTGGTGTTAAAGATTTCACACTGAATGGTGTGTTGAGTGAAACTGGTACATTAGGAGATTATAGTGTATCTTATTGTCAAAGTTATGAAAATGTTACAATAGAAGGCAGTGATGCCCAAAGTTCAGATTTTAAAGTGTTAAAATGCGCTCCAGGGTGTGCCTGTGATTGTACAATGGATAGTTCTGTTTGCTTCGGAGATACGCCGATTTGTGATGCTGCTACAAAAACCTGTATCGCTCCAAATTGTTCAGAAGATAAACCGATTTGGGATGCAAATAGTCAAACATGTGTTGCTTGTATAACGGCCGATTCCACAAAACCGTATTGGGATGGCACAACATGTGTTTCAAGTTGTCCAAGTGGAAAACGGGATGGTTATATTTGTGTGACAAATTGTCCAAGCGAACGACCTTATTTAAGTGACGGTGTTTGTGTGTCAGAATGTAGCGGAACAAAGCTGTATCGTGATGGAGCAACATGTGTTTCAGCTTGTCCGAGTGATAAACCGTCAATTGATGCGGATAATGCTTGTAGAGCTTGTCCAAACAGAACACCTGTATGGGATGAAAGTAGTCAGACTTGTGTCAATTGTGAATCTGTTGATTCGGAAAAACCATATTGGTATGAATATTGGTCAAGCGGAAAAACAAATGCCTGTATCAGTGAAGACCAGTTGTGTAGTGAAGCTATTTTGGATAGAATGGGTATAACAGATGATACTGAAGGTATTTCATATACATATGATGCAAATACCAACACATTGACAATTAATTTTGCCAACCACGATGAATATAATGAATTAAGTTTATGGGATATAGATCTTTCTCCATGTAATTTGGTGGTTAATAATGGTTTCGTAAATATTGGAATGGTAGAAATCAACAGTCTTACGGTAAACAATCCGGAAGGCGAATATGGAATTGGTATTCCTGACGGGTGGCATTTAACTGTCCACGAAGATTTAATTGGAACAGGCAAACATTTTGGTGTGGCGTATCTAGGAGACTTATTAACTGTTGGAGGTTCCATTATTGGAACAGCCGTAGACGTAACAGGTTCAATTTCTGATTCCTTTGGTGGTATTCCAAATACAGGTGTTGTTAATTTCTCAGGTGGAACAATATTCGCAACAAGGATAACAGGTATGAACTATAGTGAGGATGGGTATGGTGTTATTAATGGAGGAGGAACAATAACAGCCAATACAATTTCTTATTGCCAAAACATAATGAATGTAGGAACGATTGTTGGACAGATTAGTTGTGATTGTTCTAGCACAGGATTGACTTGTACAGAAAATCCAATAACCACTTGTTCTGGAAGTACGCCGGTCTCCATTGTAACATCAGAGTATGATTCAGATACAGATGAATATGCCCAAACGGAAGAATGCATATCTTGTGCAGAATTTAACAGTTCTACGCCTTATTGGGATGATGATGCTCAAATGTGTACAGTATGTC
>JAFZGR010000170.1 GCA_017555325.1 Alphaproteobacteria bacterium
ATATAAAAAACGTATATAATTAAATTTGACAAAAACAGTTTAAATTGGTATTCTGAAAAAAAATTAAAGAAAGGATTGATAAATGAAATCATATAAATTTTTTGACATTGCCGATAACGGAAAAACAATTCGTGATAAAAAAGGAAATCTTATCTTTACTGCCAATACCGATTCAGATGTAATATGTGAAGTATTAGATAATAATGCTCCATTCTTTCAAGTAAAAGAGACCTCAAAATCTAATTCCTTTACGCAATTCTATGATGTAAATGGTTGTTCAATTCAAAGTCATTGTTCCACAGATTATAAAATAAATCAAGAAGCAGATGGAACATATCAACTGTACATCTCTTTAAATTCTGATAAAAACCTTTATGCAAAAATGTTTACATCTGCCGGTAAAAATTCAACTATTCAAACAAAGAACTTTGTTATTGAAAAATTTTCACCTCAATCGGCTTTAACCGTCAGTACTTTTAAGGGTGAATTATTTGCTTTAACAGAAAATTTTGAAATTCACCCGGATGTACCGGATTACATAATTCTAAAAAATCGTTTAGGTTCAACACTTTTTGATAAAAAAGGAGAACCAATTTCCCCATTTATGAATGCCCGCATGCTTCAAATTGTAGATGAATATACATATGAAATGAAACTTTTTGAAGGAGGTGTAACAGAAAGATTATCAACACCAAAAGGAAAAAGAGAAAAAGCAAAGTTTTGGCTATCTCGAATCGGACTTACTTTGGCAACTTTCGGATTACTCTATACATGCTCTGACAAATCCGAAAAACAAGAAGAAAAAACATCTCACCCCAAAACAATTCAAAAGGGACAAATGCCTGTTCAAACAACGGAAAATATTCGCTATACACGAACACACGAGTAATAATAACAGCATCAAAATTCCTCAATTATTTGTATAATTGAGGAATTTTTTATGTTTTTCATATTACAAAACTCTCTAGAAATATATTTAAAAATTCAAATTTAAATTTAATTTTAATTTATTTTTTGACTTTTTTTTAAAATTAAAATACAATTTAAGTGAAGTTATAAAATAAGGAGGAAATATGATAAAAACAAGTTTATTAACATGTATCGGAATTTTGTTATGGTCGGGATTTGTATCAGCAGAATATACGAATGAGGAAAAGCAATGTGCAATATCACTTGCTGAAACAAAAGGCGGAATAGCTGCTGATTATAATTCATTTTGCAGATGCTATTTAGCAGATATTGAACCTGATTCAGAAGATTACAAAAATATCGACTATGAATACTTTAATGATGAAAAAATAGACTGTTTTATGAAAAATGGTCCCTATCCCTTGTGGAAAGATTTGTTGTATAAATCATACATAGAAATTAGCGATTTATCCGCTATACAAGCAAAATGCATGATTGATGTTCTAGAGCAACAAAAAGATAAGGATACACTGATTCATTTTACACAAATGCGACTACGGCTTCAGGATCAAACATCTGAATTTGAGGCATTAAATAAGAAAATGGAAGAATCCTGTTCGGTTTATACTCTATCTTGTAGTTTATTAAAGGAAAATTTACAAAAAATAACAAATATAAATAAACCTATATATAGTCCTTTAACATCCGAGACTGAACCACCATTAATAACTGCTTTAAAATACAAATGTAAAGATTTAATTGATAATATTTTGGCCTACAACCCAAATGTCAATATTCAATCAATTGACGAATCAACAAAAATAACAGGAACACCTTTAATTTGGGCATCAACTTGGGCTTCTGCTGATATATTAGATAAATTAATAACACGCAATGCCGATATACATTATCAGGAGGAAAATCAAGGATATACAGCTTTAATAGTTGCTACAGAATATGACAATTTAGAAGCAGTTCAATTTCTGATTGAAAAAGGGATAGACATCAATAAACCTTTACACAATGGGGCAACGCCATTAATGTTCGCTATGCAACACAACAACAAGGAAATAATAGATCTTCTCACAAAGAAAAATGCTAAAATAAACATAAACGCAAAAAGTGAAGACGGATATGGATTTTTATCCATGTTGGCTTACTTTGGTCATACTGAATTAGTTAAACAAGTCTTAGAAATGGGTGCAGACGTTAATGAAAAAAACGATATAACAGAAGAAACACCCTTAATAACTGCTGTAGAAGCCGAGAATGAAGCCCTTGTTCAACTCTTGTTAGATAAGGGAGCAGATCCCAATCTCGGAAGCCATAGAATAGCTTATAGGCCTCACTCCGCATTAGAAATTGCTATATTAAAAAAGAATTTTAACATTATAAAGCTCCTAATTGAACACAAAGCAACCTTAACGGATTGGGGAATCACACTTATTTCAGAATTTTATGGAAAAAATAAAAACGAATATGAAAATGAACAAAAAATAATAGAATTATTAAAAAATAGCAATCCTAAATTAAACTTTAATTAATAATAAGAAAAATAAGTACACTCAAAAAAAATAATACGATTAATCTATTTTTAATTAATTTTAAGGAGGACACTAAAAACACTATCAACAGTAATAAATTTCATAATGCTGAAGTAATAATGGTTTTCAATATACAAAAAACGGCAACTGAATTTTTTCAACTGCCGTTTTTTCTAAAACATTAAAGCATTATTAACGTAACTTAATATGCAATTCCCGTAATTGTTTTTCTGTCACATTTGATGGAGCTTTCATCATTAAATCAACACCTTGCTGTGTCAATGGGAAAGCAATTACTTCACGAATATAATATTCATCCGTTAATAACATAACCAATCTGTCAATACCAAAAGCACAACCACCGTGTGGCGGAGCGCCATATTTAAAAGCATTTAGCATACCAGCAAATTTCTGTTCCACAACTTCCGGACCATAACCGGCAATTTCAAATGCCTTGTACATAATATCCGGACGGTGATTTCGGATAGCACCTGATAAAATTTCATATCCATTACAAACCATATCAAATTGATAAGCATAAATATCTAATGGATTTTTGGTTGTTAAAGCTTCCATTTCGCCTTGGGGCATTGAGAACGGATTGTGTGAAAATTCAATCGCTCCCGTCTCTTCATTTTGCTCATAGAACGGGAAATCCGTAATCCAACAGAATTTAAATTGATTTTTATCAATCAATTGCAATTCTTCGCCTAACAACATACGAACCTGTCCCGCAAATTTAGCTGTTTTTTCACCTTTACCACAAACAAAGAAAATACTGTCACCTGTTTTGGCTCCGACTTTTTCAAACAAGGCTTGAATACGATCAGCATCTAAATTTTTGGCAATCGGACCTTTATTTCCTTCTTCGGCAATAGAAATATACCCTAATCCACCCATACCGGCTTCTACGGCAAATCCGTTCATTTTATCAAACCAACTACGTGGACGAGCTGCTGTTCCTGTTGTTTTAATGGCACGTACAAACCCACCTGTTTCTACTTGTTTTGCAAACAAACCAAAAGATGAACCGGCAAAAATTTCGGACACATCTTCAATAATCAAAGGATTTCTTAAATCCGGTTTATCTGTTCCGTATTTAACCATTGACGTTTTGTATGGAATTTGAATAAATGGTGTTGAAGAAACTTCTGCATTCGGAGCAAATTCAACAAACAAATCATGAATAATCGGTTCAACCGTTGCAAAAATTTCATCTTGTGTGACAAAAGACATTTCAATATCTAATTGATAAAATTCCCCCGGAGAACGGTCAGCCCGGGCATCTTCATCGCGGAAGCACGGCGCAATTTGAAAATATCTGTCAAAACCGGAAACCATCAGCAATTGTTTAAATTGTTGCGGTGCTTGCGGTAAAGCATAAAATTTGCCGGCATGCAAACGGGATGGAACCAAAAAGTCACGAGCACCTTCCGGAGAGGAAGATGTTAAAATCGGCGTTTGGAATTCATTAAAACCAGCTGCCCACATTTTTTCACGACAGGCACGAATAAAATTATTACGCAATAAAATATTGGCATGTGGTTTTTCACGACGCAAATCTAAAAATCGATATGTTAAACGATGTTCTTCGGATAAATCTTCCGTAGCTGCAACAACCTGCATCGGTAAAACATCCGCTTCGGACAAAACTTCTGCATTTTCAACCAACACTTCAATTTCACCGGTCGGCATTTTGGAATTAACGGTTTCTTTTGTTCTTAAAATAACTTTTCCATCAATACGAACAACCGATTCCGGATGTACTTTTTCCAACAATTCAAATGAGGTTGCCGATGTATCCAACACACACTGTGTAATGCCGTAATTATCTCGTAAATCAACAAACAATAAATTTCCATGATCCCGTTTACGATGAACCCAACCGGATAAACGAACAATTTGCCCTTCGTCTGCTGAACGTAAAGCACCACAAGTATGTGTACGATATTGATGCATAAAAAATCTCCTTTACTAATAATCAACGGGAAACAAAGTACCCTATTTCATTTTAAAAATCAAGAATAATATCACTTTTTTATTGTTTTTTTCCGTTTATATCCCCAACAATCGTTGTCCTTGTTGGAAAATCAGCTGAAAATAGGCTGGAATTCCTGCCCATCCCTTTAATACATAAGCCAATAACATCCCATACATCAACAAATTAGCCGTCGGGATAAAACAGATTGTAAAAACAGGTCCGGCAACAATAAAATCAGTTTGTTTCGGATGAATTTCAAATAGTGTTACAATAAAATGATACCCTATAAAAATACCAAATAAAATCAACCAATAATCTGGAAGTTTCGGTTCAAATTGCTGGTACATACCAAATCCCAACATTAAAGCAACAGTAAATGTAGGGAAAAAGTACGGAGCCAATGCAACTAGCCAGTTTCCTTCTCCTTCAAAGGAAAAATAACCACCGACACCCTGTTCAATATCTAGCCCTTTTGGTTTATGAAATGTTAAAACAGCAAATAGCATATGTGTTAATTCGTGTTCAGCGATAGTAAAAAAAGAACCGCTTAAATCCGGCATAATCAGAAAAAACAAAATAGTTACCCCAAACGGCAAATAAAATTCCCACAACATTTTAGCGGTCATTGATTTTTCAATTAACAACCAATCTGCCTGAAATGCAGGCACAAGAGCAACAAGCATTAAAACAGCTATTGGCCATTTGATTAAACCTAAAAACCAATTAATTTTTTGACTGATTTTTTTCATTTTTAAATTCCTTTCGGATGATATATAATTGTCCGATAACACCCGTGTCAAAAGTGCTTAACACCAAAGAATATTCGTTTTCTTCTTTTTGCATGTATAACCACATCGGTGATATTTTTTCTTCTTGAATCCGTTTAAAAAACCATCCGCTTTTTTTGCCACCTGTAATTTTTATTCGAACGGAATAAGCCTGCCCTTCTCCCGATAAATCCGGATGAATTTGTGCCAAATTGCGTTTTCCTTCATCCGTTAACGTAACAAGCATATCCCTTTTTCCATCCGATACCTGAACGGTTTGAGTGCCACTTTTTTGTAAACGCATTAAATAAATCAACACAGACTGATAATCAATAAAATCCTTTTTTTCAGCAAAATTCCAAATTGTTTTATCTGTTTTTTTCCCATCCGTATTTTTCATTAACGATTCTAAAACCGTCAATTTATTCTTCTGTATTTTTCCTTTTGTGTAAAAAGCCGTTTTACTATGAATAAATAAAGATAAAATACCTTTGGTAACCGAATTTGTCTGAATGGCATAATCGGTATCTGTCATGTCAATTATCATATCAGCAGTCAACAAATCCATACCCAAACCGGTTGCGACATATTTTGCCTGATAATGACTTGCAAAAACGGGAATTGTAAAAAAAATTAAAAAAAATGTAAAAAAAACTTTCATTTTAAAATCCTTTTGCTACACTATACGAAAATTGAACACAAATTGCAAAGGATATTTTAATGGAAATTTATTTTATTCTCGGTTTTTTAGGCATTATGACACTGTTTATTATCTTTTTAACAATTAAATTAATGCAGTTAAACCTTTCAAAAAACAATATGTCTGCCGATTTAGCACGAATGGAAGCACTCAATCGAGAAGAATCTATGCGATTAAGGCAAGAATTGGGACAATCTCTCTTGCAATTTAACGATTCTGTTCGAAAAAGTGTATCCGAACGTATTGATATGATGCGAAACGAAAACACATTGAATTTAAATCAAATGCGACAGACAGTTGAAAACAAAATGGATCAAATGCGAACAGAAAACACCACAAAATTAGAGCAAATGCGTTCAACAGTTGATGAAAAACTACATGACACTTTGGAAAAACGCATCCGTGAATCGTTTTCATTGGTTTCTGAACGCCTTGAAAAAGTACATCAGGGATTAGGTGAAATGCAATCTCTTGCTTCGGATGTCGGGGGTTTAAAACGGGTATTGACTAATGTAAAAACACGGGGAACATGGGGAGAGGTTCAACTGGGAGCCCTATTGGAACAAATGCTTTCTGCCGAACAATTTATTAAAAATGCACATATTAAAGAAAATGTACAAGAAGTTGTAGAATATGCTGTTAAATTACCGGATGGTGATGTTTTGATTCCAATTGATTCAAAATTTCCGATTGAAGATTATGAACGTCTGATTACTGCAACGGATAATGGAGATGTTAACGCCATTGAAAGTGCTGGAAATGAATTAGAAAAACGCATCAAATTGGAAGCAAAACGTATAGCCGATAAATACATTTATCCCCCCAAAACAACCGATTTTGCAATTATGTTTTTACCGACGGAAGGACTGTATGCCGAAATTATGCGCCGCCCCTCTGTTGCTGCAGACATTCAAAATAAATATCGTGTATCCATTGCCGGACCCAGTACTTTGGGAGCTTTTTTAAACTCTTTACAAATGGGCTTCAGAACGCTTGCCATTCAAAACGTTCCGGTGAAGTTTGGCAAATTTTAAATGAAGCAAAAGTAGAATTTGAAAAATATGCTGGTTGGGTGGAAAAAGTGAAAAAAAATATCGAACTTGCTCATAAAACACTGGATGAAGCCGAACGGAGAACGCGTGCTGTCAATCGCAAATTAAAATCGGTTGAAAACCATTTAATCGAAGAAAATACATCTTCGGAATTACAACAAATTCCTCAACAACTGGTTGATACGTACAGTGAAGAATTCTTACATTCAGAAACAGGAACACTTATTTAGCAAAACCCCATTCATGCAAACAAAATAACAGGAAACAAAATCATGCACACACGCCCGATAATGGAAATCAATTTAACCACTATTTGTGAAAATTATACGTTTATCAAAAATCATATTCATCCGATAACCGCTGCTTGTGTGTTAAAAAACAATGCTTACGGATTGGGAATTGAACAAATCGGCCGGGCTTTATACGACCATGGATGTCATACATTTTTTGTTGCTTACGGATGCGAAGGACAACAATTAAAACAGGTCGCTCCTAACAGTTGCATCTATGTTTTACAAGGATTTGGAGAAGAAGAACGTTCATTTTTTCAGCAAGCTGATTTAATTCCGGTTTTACCAACACAACTTGCTATTGATAATTGGTTTAAAAATCCAGCAAATATGCAACATCCGGCTATTCAGGTTGAAACGGGTTTACACCGTTTGGGATTGGATTTAAACGAGGCGAAACAGATTGCTCATTTACATGTTTCTTTGATTTTGTCACATCTGGCTTGTGCTGATGAATGCCAACACTATTTAAATGAAAAGCAAAAAAACACCCTCCTTCAATTTAAATCAGTGTTTCCGAATACACCCTTTTCATTAAGTGCTTCGGACGGTGTTTTTTTAGGCCGAGATTTTCACTTTGATATGGTACGTCTCGGAGCCGCTTTGTATGGCATTAACACAACACCATACGAAGAAAAAAAAGTAAAAAACTGTTTAAAAATAACAGCCCCGATTTTACAGATTAAAACCGTAACTGCAGGCGAAACAATCGGATACAGTGCAACTTACACGGTAAAAAGACCAACTAAAATCGCAACTGTTTCAATTGGATATGCCGACGGTATTTTCAGAAACTTTCAAGAAAACGGAGTATTACATA
>JAFZGR010000171.1 GCA_017555325.1 Alphaproteobacteria bacterium
ATATGGCAACCATTTTTCCGATAGAATTAGTTTTTGACGGAGAAACAACCGAAGAGCGGGCATTGATACAGGTTTCAAATGTTCCTCAAAATGTGTGTAAAATATTAGTTAATGATATGAAAAGTCGTTCGGAAGTCAGTATCAATGGATATATAACGGAAGACGGGAGTAATATCGATTGTACAGATACAAACACGCTTGCTTTTTATTTTGGTAACAATGAACCATGTGGTAGTACCTATTGTACACCGCAAGCACCGTATTGTTATCAGGAAACGCAAACGTGTAAACCATGTATCACAGCAGGACAGTGTTCTAGTGAAAAACCGATATGTAATAATTTTCAATGTGAAGCCTGTCCGAGTGGAAAACCATATTACAATGTTGCAAAAAACAGTTGTGGAGAATGTATTGCAGATGCTCATTGTGCCGGTAAAAATGATGTTTGTGCCAATATGGTATGTAAAACAATTTCTTATTCGGTTATTTTTGAAGAATGGGATGAAAATAATCCGGATCCATTGGGACGGGAATGGATTCGTATTACAAATACAGGAGGCTTAGGGTCTTCATATCAGGCAGGAGTTAGATTATGTCAGAAAATAGGCAAAGAGTTGCCTCATCCAGATGATGTGTTATCTTCATGGACTGGATATGACAATAAATCGGATTTTGGCATTGCTCTATGTCATGCTGACCAAAAACGCCATTTATGGACATCTGTATATGATTCTGAAACAGATAAAGCCATATTAATCAATATGGGGATATCTGATACATCAGCTCATCTTTATTATCATACGACTGCGGCTGAATTAGCTATATATTGTCGCTGATAAGATATTTTTATTTTCATATATATGATGTGTTGACAAAATGTTTGCCTTGAAAATCAAAAAAAATTGTTAAAGTCAGTTGTTAGAAAACGATTTATCCACCAAGAACAGTTTTGAATGTGGTAAGGAATGGTTGTGTTTGATTATAAAAGATATCCGGATTGCTTGTTATCTTCAGTTGTATCATGAATGCAATGACCATTTTTACTGAACAAAGCTTTTGTAAGGTACTCTCTAAATCGGATTTGTTTAAATAGGTTAGTGTTCTGTTGCAAAAATAATATAGGCCTCAATTTTTTATTGTAATCTAAAATAGAGATATTTTGAATATGTTTTTCTTGTTGCGGATTTTGTGGAGCATATTTTTAATATCCATACTTTGTACTCATATTCCCATTTGTTCCGCTTGTTTTGATAATTTTCTGGTTGCATATTCGCAATCAAAAAAAGATGTCGGTTTTTGACCGATTATCTGTTTGTAAATTTATACTAAATCCTAAACAGGAATAGTACTATATATCTAATTATTTTGGTTATTGAAACAAAATATTTATAAGAATATTAAATGTCGTAATAATACGTTTTACATAAAGGATATTAGCAATTTTAACTAAAATGCAACCGATAAGAGATAGAATAAAATATCGGAAAATTTATTTTAAGCACAAAAAAACCCCGTAAAAGCGGGGGTGTTTTTGTTGATCATTTACATTAAAATTAACCTTGTCTTGCTTTTAATTTAGGTTTTTTCTTGTTGATAACGTAAACTTTGCCTTTAC
>JAFZGR010000172.1 GCA_017555325.1 Alphaproteobacteria bacterium
AAAGTACATATCGGACATGATTCGGGTTTACATAAGTTGTGTACGGATTGTAAACGTCAGATCAGCGGTGAATATTGTGTATTAAAAGAAACATGTACATCAAATCAATTTCAGGGGATGGATGGAAAATGTTATGACTGTAGTGAAACAAAAGCTGTTCGTGTTGTAGATGAAACTGAATCTAAGTGTGCAACTAATTGTGCGACATATAAAGATGGTAATTATACCGGTCGGGAAATTTTAAATGGATGTAGCAGCGGAAGTTGTGTTAACCGTGTTAATATTTGTCGGTTAAAATGTAATGAAAAAGATTCAGAAGGTAATAAATTATTTCAAAGTATTGCCGGTAGTTGTGTTCGCTGTGATGATGAAAATGATATTGAGATGAGTTCAACAAACTTGACTGGTATTGGTTCTTTTGTCATGTACAAGGCTGAGTATAATGATGTTGAATGTCATTTGTGTGTTTCTACCGATAATCAGGGAAATGAAATAAAAATGAGAGAAAGTTATTCTGATTCTTGTCGATTACTTACATCATGTGATGATGGATTTAAGGATGCTCAAGGTAATTGTTTGCCTTGTAATACACCGGAAACAAAAAGTGGTGTGTTGGAAACTGAATGTAATAAATGTAGTACTGAACGAATTTGGATGGGAACAAGTGGTGTAAATACAACTTCAAATTGTGTTTTTGTTAAATCGGGAGAAAAGGGGGTTTGTAATAATATCGGTAATGGAAATTTCCCATCTCATGATGACAGTGCTAGAAAAATGTTAAGGGATGCTTCAGGTAATTGCCATTATTGTGATACCCCTACACAAGTTAATGTTGGACAAGGTTCAAGTAATCGTTCAACATCACAACAGCAATGTACACATTGTGGTACACGAAATTATAGTGGAGATTATTGCAATGCCGGTTTGTGTTCTGACGGGATTACATTTATTAATATTCAATATAAATGTATTCAATGTGATACAACAACTGTCAAAACTGAAATTCCATTGGATATTACTGCGGAAAACAATTGCAAATCGTGTGATTCGAAACGAGTAATGAAAACAGGTTTAACAACAGATAATAATTTAAAAGCTTATTGTGTTCAAGAATGCGCCCCTGGAGAGTTTCAAAAAACAGATGGGAAATGTTATTTTTCGAGTGCTGATTATGGAACTATTGGTAGTGATGAGCAATCTAAACGCCTTTGTTGGGATAGCGGGCGAGTTGCTTTTGCTAAATTAAATACAAATGGGGTAACAGAATGGTATTGCTCGCAAACACCAACCGAAACGGAACATTTTATCAACATAGCGGGACAAAGAATCTCCTGTACTGCTGATGATACTGAAATACCCGATTCTCAGGATTCCCGTAATTTATGTACAAAATGTGCTAATCGTTCAATTGAAACGGTTAATGGGAAAATGATTTGTCGTAAATAGATTTAAGGTTAATTTAAATAGTTATTAACTGAAAAATTTTTCGGTATTATAGGGTTGACAGATATTTATTTGTAACAAGGGGAAAATTTTTCCGGATAATCTATCTGCAATAAAAGGGACGTATCATTGCAACATTTTTTTTCACTTTTTAGCATTTTTTTTGATTTTAACTAACTAATTCAACTAAAACAACAATTTTTCATTTTATTTAAAATCCAATTTTCCCGATTCGAAGCGGGAAAAAAAGGTCCCTTTTATTACACTCATTATTATAAATACAACTTTTATATTGTGAGAAAGGGAAAAAGATGAAAGTTAAATTCAATGAAATCGGTCGTTCTATGCTGGAAATGCTAGGTGTTTTGGCTGTTACGGGCGTATTAAGTGTTGGTGGAATTATGGGATATCGTTTCGCCATGGATAAATATCGAGCGAATGAAACACTCAATGAATTGCAG
>JAFZGR010000173.1 GCA_017555325.1 Alphaproteobacteria bacterium
CATTAATAAGTGACCCAACGTATAAGGCTGTTCCATTAACTGATTGTTGGTTGGGTGTTGTTGAAACCATTTTTTGTCTTCGTGAAGTATCTGCCATCATTATCTCCGATGAAAAATAGACTTTTAAAACCTTTTAAATTTTACCATTTTTTTGTATTTTATGCAAGGATTTTTAAAATATAATGTATTTTTTCTTTTTTCTCGAAAATTACCATTAAAAACCGCTTGCAAATTGAAAAATTTGTTTTTATGATAACGATTATTAAAGGGGAGGATTATATTTATGATAACACAAAGTCTAATTATTACATTACTGGGAATGGGTGGTGTGTTTTTCTTTTTATTTTTACTTATCTGTTTTATGAATTTGTTACATCTATGTATGCCAAAATCAAAAACAAATTTAAACAAGGTGGCGGCCGCAATTGCCGTTGCACTCAATCGGAAGGGAGAATAATATGATGAGAAAAAAGAAAAAAATTTCATTGATGTGTACGGCTTTTCGAGATGGATTTCAATCGGTTTTCGGTGCTCGTGTTTTATCAAAGGACTATCTGCCTGTTGTAAAGGAAGCTGTTAGAGCCGGTTTAACAAACATTGAAGCCGGAGGTGGCGCCTCTTTTCAAGCAGCTTTCTTTTATAATAATGAAAATGCTTTTGATGTAATGGATTCATTCCGTGAAATTTGCGGTCCGGATGTTAATTTACAAACATTGGCACGTGGTGTAAATGTTGTAGCATTGGATTCACAAAGTTCCGAAATGATTAAATTACATGCTGAATTATTTAAAAAACATGGGATGTCAACCATTCGTAATTTTGATGCATTGAATGACCCTGAAAATTTATTGTACAGTGCCGAATGTATTAAAAATGCAGGTTTAAAACATCAATTGTGTGTTGCGATGATGTCTTTACCTCCGGCTTGTAAAGGGGCTCATACACCTGATTTTTATGAAGACAGACTTAAAACATTTATAAAAGCAGGGATTCCGTTTGATTCCTTGTGTTTTAAGGATGCTTCTGGAACATCCGTTCCGGCTGTTGTATATGAAACCATTCAACGTGCTCGTAAATTGGTTGGTAAAAAAGTTCCGATTGAATTTCATTCACATGATACGGCAGGGGCTGGTTTAGCTTGTTATTTAGCAGCAGTTGACGGTGGGGCTGATATTGTTGATTTATCTATGTCCCCTGTTTCTGGGGGAACATGTCAACCAGATATTGCAACAATGTGGCATGCTTTAAGGGAAACGCAATACGAATTGGATTGTGATGTAGATGCTGTAATGAAAGTGGAAGATATGTTGCAGGAAGCTTTAAAAGATTACTTTATTCCCCCAGAAGCATTGCACGTTGATCCCCGTATTCCATGGTCACCCATGCCCGGCGGGGCTTTAACTGCCAATACACAAATGTTGCGGGATAATAATTTAATGGACAAGTATGCTGAAATTATTATTGCAATGGAAGAAGTTGTTCGCAAAGGCGGATTTGGAACATCTGTTACACCGGTTTCTCAATTTTATTTTCAACAGGCATTTAATAATGTAATGTTTGGGAAGTGGCAAAAAATTGCAGATGGTTATGGCAAAATGGTTTTGGGTTATTTTGGTAAAACACCGGTTAAACCTGATTCAGAAGTTGTTAAAATTGCTTCTGAACAATTAGGTTTAAAACCAACCAAAGAAAGTGTATTATCTATTAATGATAAAAATGAAAAGAAATCTCGCTCTTATTATACAAAACAATTAGAAAATGCCGGTTTGCCAATAACTGATGAAAATGTATTTATTGCAGCAGCATGCGGTGATAAAGGGCTTGCTTTTTTACAAGGAAAAGGTAAAATCGGTGTTCGATATAAAGAAAAAGAAATTCCTAAAACAAAAATAAGCGATACGGGAACATGCAATATCACTTTAAATGGTGAAGTGTTTAAAGTTGAATTGAATGGTTCAACAGCCGTTGTTAACGGTGAAACTTTTAATATTTCAGAAATTTCAACCGGTCAAAATACAGCTATTTCTTCGACAAATACTCAACCACAGACATCATCCGCAGGCGAGACAATTATTAAAGCGCCGACACCTGGAATAATCACAAAAGTATTGGTTCAGGTTGGACAACAAGTACAACCGGATACGGATGTATGTATTGTTGAAGTGATGAAAATGGAAACATTCGTTAAAGCCTGTACAACAGGAACCATTAAGGAAATTAATGTTCAGTCCGGCACACAAGTGACGGCAGGACAACAAATTGCCAAAACAGCATAACAATGGAGTTAAAATGACAAAAAAATATTATTTTTGGATAGCTTTGATTTTAGCTTCTTTTGCCGGATTTTTAGGTTTGGCTGGATGGAGTGATAATGTGTTTTCCATTCGGCAACAAACAGGATTATTTCAAATACTTAATCAGTCAACTCCTGACAATATGGCTCTGCCGTTGGGAATAGGCCAGTGCTTAATGATTGTAGTTTGCTTGTTTTTGCTGTATTTAGGTGTTGCTCGCCAATTCGAACCATTGTTGCTAATACCAATAGCAATTGGCGGTTTACTAGCTAATATGCCAGGATCCGATATGACATCAGAAGGCGGATTGCTGTATGTTTTATATCACATGGGTATTGCAAACGGTTTATTTCCATTGTTAATTTTCTTAGGTGTTGGTGCAATGACTGATTTTGGTCCAATGTTAGCAAATCCTAAAACAGCCTTGTTGGGTGGAGCTGCTCAGTTTGCAATTTTCGGAACATTTTTAGGGGCGGTTTTTTTAGGGAAATATATTCCGTTTTTTGATGTGACATTGCAACAAGCAGCATCTATTGCTATTATTGGCGGAGCAGACGGACCGACATCAATTTATTTGTCTGGAAAATTAGCTCCTGAATTATTGGGTGCTATTGCTGTAGCAGCATATTCGTATATGGCTTTGGTTCCGGTTATTCAACCACCGATTATGTGTGCTTTGACAACCGAAGATGAACGTAAAATCGAAATGAAACAATTGCGTGAGGTTTCCAAACGGGAAAAAATTATTTTTCCGATTATGACAACGGTTTTAACTGGTTTGTTTATTCCAATGGCATTGCCACTTATCGGGATGCTAATGTTAGGGAATCTGTTAAAAGAATGTGGTGTGACTGACAGATTGCAAAAAACGGCAGCAAATGATTTAATGAATGCTGTTGTGATTATGTTAGGTTTATCAGTTGGGTCTAAAATGGCGGCAGAACTGTTTTTGGTTCCGCAAACATTAATTGTTTTATTGCTTGGTGTTATTGCATTTTGTATTGGAACAGGTTCAGGTGTTTTAATGGCAAAAGGAATGAATTTGTTTTTAAAAAGCAAAATCAATCCGTTAATTGGTTCTGCCGGTGTTTCAGCAATTCCAATGGCTGCTCGTGTCAGTGAAAAACTGGGAACACAAGCCAATCCGAATAATCACTTGATTATGCATGCAATGGGGGCTAATGTGGCAGGAGCTATCGGTTCGGCAATTGCTGCCGGTATACTGTTGGCATTGTTACAATAAAAAAATTTTTATTTATTTTTTTCCCCTTTAAGATGGTTTCTTTAAGGGGATTTTTTTATGTATGCCGTAAAAAAAGAGACGTTAAATTACAACACTTTTTTTCACTTTTTGGCGTTTTTTTTAATTTTAGATAAACTATTAAACTAAAACAA
>JAFZGR010000174.1 GCA_017555325.1 Alphaproteobacteria bacterium
ATTGCAAGTATTAAAAAAGAAACTTTTGTGACGAAAATATATAGAACCATGTAAATTTTTGTGGATTTTCTAAAAAAGTCCTGTTATGATACTTGTTATGTTTATGAATAAGAAACAAAAAGTTTACGAATCTCTGTTAAATGCTGAAGATGATGCCCGTCAGATTCGGTCATTTAAAAACAAACTCATTGCTTCAAATGCAAAGGGAACGGTTTTGTTTGGAACAAAAGAAAATCCATTTTCGTTTTTAAAAGATACGACTGATACGCCTCAATTGCAAAAATTGATTGATTCGTTTTGTAATTTAATTCCGATTGAAACCGAAATTAAAATCCCACAAAACGTTTATCAGATTTCCATTAAAAAATTATCCGATTCGTTGTTGATTGTTGCCAAGGATAAAACAGCTGATTTTGCCGTTCATACCAGTTTAATGCGTCAGTTGGGATTCATGTCCGATGTACTCAGCACGTTTGAATATCCCGTTTATTTGACAGATCAAAATGGAAAAATTGTTTATGTTAATCGTGCCTTTTGTCAGTTATTCTGTCAGGAATTTAAAGACTTTTTGGGGTGTTATTTACAAGATTATATTTATGAGAACTGTCCGGATTTTCATGGATTTTGGAAAGGAACAAGTTATTTAAAACTGCAGACTGGCATTGTTCCTTACACAATTACGCAAAGACCGTTTGAAATTGACGATATTGTGTTTTTTTCAGGTATGGCAGAGCAAATTCATACGGTTGCACCAGCCGTTGATGAACATATTTTTCAAGAATCACCATTGCCGACTATTGTTGTTGATGTGTTGGAACATCGGATTGTTTATACAAACAGTGCCTTTTTGTCAGCTTTTAAAACAACGGAAATCGATTCATTTAATCAGTTGAACGTAGATACGTTGTTCTCTGAAAATACACAAGAATTATTAAATACTCGCTTTTCTAAACTATTGATGGGGACCGCTAAAAACGACAAATTGGAATTGATAACGGCCCCGATGTTTGGCAGTAAAACATTTAATGTATTTATTGGATTTACTACTGAAAAAAAAGAAGCCTTTATTATTTATTTAATTGATGCCAGTGAACGGAAAAATCTGGAAATGCAATTTGCTCATGCTCAAAAAATGCAGGCTATCGGGCAATTGGCCGGTGGGGTTGCACATGATTTCAACAATTTATTGACGGCAATTATCGGTTACTGTGATTTATTGTTGCAACGACATACTGTCAGAGATCCGGACTTTTTGGATATTATGCAAATTAAAGGTAATGCAAATAAAGCTTCCGGTTTGGTGGGGCAATTATTGACGTTTTCCCGTAAAAAGCCTAGTAAAATTCAAGTGATTAATTTTCATGATGCCTTTGTGGATTTATCAGCATTATTACAACGTAGCATTGCTCCGTTCGTATCATTAAAAACCGATTTAAAACGTAATCTTGGTTGGGTTAAAATGGATCCTAACCAATTAACTCAGATTTTTCTTAATTTAGCAGTTAACGCCAAAGATGCTATGAAAAACGGTGGAACATTGCGGATTAGTGCAACAAAAGAAAAATTTAAAAAAGCAAAAGCGTGTGGAAACGATATGATACAAGCCGGTGATTATATTAAAATTGTTGTTGCCGACAGTGGTTGTGGTATAGCTACCGAACATTTGCCACACATATTTGAACCATTTTTCACAACAAAATCAAGTTCAAATGCTTCTGGAACAGGATTAGGGTTATCAACTGTTTATGGGGTTATTCGGGGGGCTGGCGGATATATATCCGTTGATAGCGAAAGAGGTATCGGTACAACCTTTATTATCTATTTACCTCGTATAGAACAAGGACCGACAATGGTTAAAGAGGTTAAACAAGTTCGACCAGTTTTTACACCATTGAAATCACCACAAATTTTGTTGGTTGATGATGAAGACGGTGTACGGCTGGTGGTATCCCGTGTGTTAAAAGCAAAAGGCTTTTTGGTGATGGAGTGTGCCAATGCAGAACAGGCATTGGATGTATTGGCAAATAGAAATGATTTTGATTTATTGTTGACCGATATGATTATGCCTGGAATGGATGGAGAAACATTAATTAAACAAGTTAAAAAATCACATCCGTACCTGAAAACGTTGTTAATGAGCGGATATTCTGAAGATATGGCTCGTCACGGATCTTCGGAAAATAACGAGTTGGAGTTTTTGGCAAAGCCGTTTGAATTGAATCAATTGTTAGAAAAAGTAAAAGAAGTACTTCAAAAATAGGAAAGGATAAAAAATGACATATACAGAATTGGCACATGGCATTGAGAGTATTACACCGGCTAATGGATTAAAAGAAAAATTGGAATTAGCAAAAAAAGAAAATCGTCCGCTTATTATTAAGTTCGGCATGGATCCGACAGCACCGGATTTGCACTTGGGACATGCAGTTGGTTTGAAAAAAATCCGTCAATTTTTGGATGCCGGACATGAAATTCACTTGATTGTCGGTAATTTTACGGCATTGGTTGGTGATCCATCCGGTCGCAATTCAACTCGTCCGCCATTAACTCCGAAAGAAGTGCAACGAAATGCTGAAACATATGTTTCTCAATTATCAAAAATTTTTGATACAAGTAAAATTCATATTCATTATAACAATGATTGGTTAGGGCAAATGAGTTTTGCCGATGTATTGAAATTGCTTTCTAAGGCAACGCTCTCACAAATGATGCAACGGGAAGATTTCAGAAATCGGTATGAAAACAATGTGCCAGTTGCTTTGCATGAATTGATTTATCCGTTAATTCAGGGATATGATTCTGTAGCCATTAAATCAGATATTGAATTTGGCGGACGGGATCAATTATTAAACTGCCTGTTTGGTAAATCCTTGCAGGAAAGCATGGGAATGAATGGGCAAATTGTTTTAACGATGCCATTGCTTTGCGGAATGGATGGACATATTAAAATGAGTAAATCCAAAGGAAATTATATCGGTTTAACAGAGCATCCGAATGATATGTACGGCAAAACAATGTCTATTCCTGACTTTTTAATTCCGGAATGGGTTGAATTGACGACTGATTGGTCACCCGCTGAAAAAGCCGATGCCGTTGCTGATTTTAAAAACGGAACAACAAATCCGATGGAAATTAAAAAGAAAATTGCCTTTAACATTGTTAAGCAATATCATAGTGAAGCTGATGCTGTTGCAGCAGAAGCTTTTTTCTATAAGCAAGTTCAACAGAAAGGATTTGACACCAAAGAATTTAAAGAGATTTTATGGTCAGATATTGCGCCAACCGGTAGTATTGGATTGGTTGATTTAGGAGCTAAATTATTAGAACAAAGCAAATCAAATATCCG
>JAFZGR010000175.1 GCA_017555325.1 Alphaproteobacteria bacterium
CATAAAGAAAACAACATTATTAAAAAATAATCATTGCCTTTCTTAAATACAAAATGAATGGTATTAACATTCTCTTAATAGATTATTTTATCATTTGAAAAATTTTAAAATTGAAAACAGACATACACTTAAATGTGTTGACGATTATTTTGTCTTAAAGCACATAAAACCAGTTGAACCTGTTGATTTCCCTGTTGAATACATTGAACAACCTTTTTACCCGATGAAGCTTCAATCAATAATTGTTTAAAATCTTCAAGCGTATCCGCTTCCATATAGCGATTATAATATTTATTTCCAATTAGTTTAATTTTAGATGCATTGGAAGTATCTTTTGCTGCCTCTAATGCTGTAAAGGCTTTAATTGTTTCTGCAACGTCCGCATTCGGATTTTCATTTATCATTTGCAACAATATTCGGGCATAGTTTGCTTCCAACGTTTTGGGATTTACTTGAATGCCAGAATATATCGTTTCACTCTTAATTAAATCAGCACTAATTATATTCCGATACATAGAGAAAAATGGCATGCGCACCCAATTAACATCTAATCGATATGTTTTTCCCATATCAATTTGTTGTTGAATATCAGATGAATTAAATTTAAAAAATGCTAAACTATCTGAATTCTTAAATACTTCTTTTTCACCGTTTTTCTTTTCCCCAACCACATAAAAAACACCTTTAGATGTCTCACCACTTCGTTCTGTTTTAATATATTTATCAACAATCTTAACATCAACCGTATCTTGCGTACAATAAGAAAGACAGAGTGATGAACCAAGTATTAAAGCGACGGCAGAAACAGAACAACCTAAATTACTCATTGTCTCTTTATTATACCTATATGCAAATGAATTATATTGCTTCATAATTGCGCCCTCAATAAAACACTTCTGATATAAGTGAATTATATCAGATTAAAATAGTTTGTCAACATTTTATCACTTCTTATCTGTATTGGATTTTTCTTTATCTATTTTAAGTGATTTTTCTGAATTTTCTTTTGGTTTTAAAGCATTAACACTGGATTTTGCTTTTTGTGATACTTTTTTATTAATTGATCGCCATACTTTTACGTTTTTCTTATGTGCTTCGTAAGTTTCGGAAAAAGTATGTCCACCTTTACCGTTTGCTACAAAGTAGAGATTTTTTGTATCTGCCGGATTTAAAACAGCTTCTAATGCAGCTCGTCCCGGATTAGATATCGGTCCTCGCGGTAATCCTTTAACGTAATACGTATTATACAAACTTTCATGGCGTAAATCTTTATAGGTTAAAGCTCGCTTCATATCATATCGACCATCTGTTAATGCATAAATAACAGTCGGATCAGATTGTAATTTCATTCCTTTATTCAAGCGATTAACAAATACGGAAGCAATCAGTGGGCGTTCTTTTTTTAAGGCTGTTTCTTTTTCAACAACCGAAGCCAAAATAACAGCTTCTTTAGGTGTTTTAAACGGTAATCCTTCTGCCCGTTTCGCCCACACCTCAGCCAATGTTCTATCCATGGCATTTTTCATCCGAACAATCATATCGGCTTTCGTATCACCATAACTGTAATGATATGTATCCGGCAATAAAGAGCCGTTTTTCGGCAATCGATCAACCGTTCCTGTCAAACCTTTTGCGTTATTCATTAATTGAACAATTTGATACGAGCTTAACCCTTCCGGTACTTTAAATTTACGAATATATGTTTGCCCGCTTGCCAAAATAAGCATTACCATTTTAGAACTGGCCCCTTTGGGAAAAGAATATTCCCCGGCCTTAATCTTATCAGCATTTCCAGCAGCACGAACTCCCAATATAAAAACAGACGGACTACTGATAACCCCTTCTTTATACAAAAGAGCAGCAATCCGTTTTAAACTTTTCCCTTTGGGAATATAAACTTCTTTTTTTTCAAGTAATGGACCTTCGGCGATAAATTGCGAATAAGTTGTAAAAACACTCCCACCGATAATGGATGTTAAAAAGAATGCAATTACAAAATATAAAGCAACGTATCGCCGCATATCCGATTAAATTTTTCTGAAAATAAGTGAACCGTTTGTTCCACCAAAACCAAATGAATTTGAAAGAGCAATCCGAACATCCTTTTCTTTGGCAACATTTGGTACCAAATCAAAGCCTATTGTTGCTTCTTCCGGATTTTCAAGGTTAATTGTCGGTGGCAAAATACCCGTTTGAAGAGCCATTAAAGAATAAATGGCTTCAACTGCTCCGGCAGCTCCTAACAAGTGTCCGACACATGATTTTGTTGAAGACATAGAAACTTTTGAATCCATACCAAAAACCGTTTTAACGGCATTAAATTCTACCATATCTCCTAACGGTGTTGATGTACCGTGAGCATTAATATAATCGACATCTTCCGGATTAATTCCTGCTGATTTTAAAGCCCCTTGCATTGCCCGTAAACCACCGTTTCCACCTGGAGCTGTAATATGGTGAGCATCACCAGTCATAGCATAACCGATAACTTCTCCGTAAATCTTAGCCCCGCGCTTTTTAGCGTGTTCATATTCTTCTAACACAACAACACCGGAACCCTCTCCCATAACAAAACCATCACGACCCGTATCCCATGGACGAGATGCCGCTGTCGGATTATCATTGTAATGTGTTGACAAAGCTTTTGCCTGTGCAAATCCGGCAATCCCTAACGGAGAAATAGCCGCTTCTGCCCCCCCGGCAATCATTACATCTGCTTCATTATTTTTAATAATCCGCATAGCATCCCCAATAGCGTGTGTACCGGTTGCACAAGCAGTTACAACAGCGTGATTCGGACCCTTAAAACCATATTTAATAGATACGTGACCTGAAATTAAGTTAATTAATGCAGACGGAATAAAAAATGGAGATACCCGACGTGGTCCTTGTTCTCGCACTAAAATAGCTCCTGCTTCAATAGCCTGTAAACCGCCAATACCAGAACCAATTAAAACACCAGCTCGTTCTTGTTCTTCTTCTGTTTGCGGAATATATCCCGAATCTTCTACTGCATCCGTTGCAGCAGCCAACCCATATAAAATAAACGGATCAACATGGCGTTGTTCTTTTGGCGACAAAACAGAATCAGGAATAAATGCATCCGGTTCATCACCTAATGGAATTTGTCCGGCGACTTTGGCGGTAAAATTTTCAGTATCAAAACATTTAATATTGCTAATACCTGATACACCCCGTGTTAATTTATCCCAGTTTGTTTTTACACCACGTCCTAACGGACTTAAAATTCCCATACCTGTCACAACAACTCTTCTTGTCATACTGTTTCCCTTTATTTTATATGGATAAAAAAGGACGTCCGATTGAGTTTTTATGGACGTCCTACTTTTTGCATCATCAAAAAATTACATTTGTTTTTCAATGAAATCAACTGCATCTTTAACTGTGCGAATTTTTTCGGCAGCATCATCCGGAATTGAACAGCCGAATTCTTCTTCAAATGCCATAACTAATTCAACAGTGTCTAAGCTGTCTGCACCCAAATCATCAATAAAACTTGCGTTTTCGACAACTTTGGCTTCATCAACACCTAAGTGTTCAACAACAATTTTTTTAACACGTTCTGAAACATTACTCATAGTATTTTCCTTTTTTTATATTAAACAAATTTGTCTTTACTAAGACGAAATCAACTTGCTTTTAACATATTTTTTTTGTTTCGTCCAGTACTTTTTTTACTTTTTAAGTCTTTTTTATGTTTCTCAACACCTTACACAGGTTATTTTTAACACAAAAAAAGCCTAAATCATTGCCATACCGCCATTCACATGAATGGTTTGACCTGTGATATAGCCGGCTTCGTCACTGGCTAAAAACACAACTGTATTAGCAATATCTTCCGCTGTGCCCAAACGGCCCATCGGTACATCTTTTAATAACTGTGCCCGTACTTCATCTGTCAAGGCATCTGTCATCGGAGTTTTAATAAAGCCCGGAGCAACACAGTTAAACGTAATCCCACGGGAAGCCAATTCCTGTGCCATACATTTACTCATAGCAATTAAACCGGCTTTTGAAGCAGAATAGTTTGCCTGCCCTGCATTTCCCATAACACCAACAATGGAAGCCATACCGATTACCCGACCGAAACGACGTTTCATCATACCCGGAATAACGGCACGAGCCAATTTAAATCCGGCTGTTAAATTGATGTTTAAAACGGCTTGCCATTGATCATCCGTCATACGCATTGCCAAACCATCTTTTGTAATACCGGCATTATTGACTAAAATATCAATTCGTCCCATAGCAGCTTCCACTTGTTTTACCAATGCATTTAAACTATC
>JAFZGR010000176.1 GCA_017555325.1 Alphaproteobacteria bacterium
AGAGGATGTTTAACCGGATTAACGGGTTATTTGTGCGGAAAAGTTGAACAAGCACAAGCGAATGATTATTTTTTGTCCCGTATTCAAAATAAAACATTGGATGAGGAAGATTACGAAGTTTTGGTTTCTTACTATGACGCTATGCGTGATTTTCCGGAAGTGTTGGAAGCCAAAGAAAATGCCATAAGACGGAATATCAATGTGCAAACGTATTTACCTGTTGGATCATGGGATTTAATTCCGGAGAGTTGGCATGGACATGATGCCTGTTTTGCCATGTTGTTGGATATTTTGAATACGGCACAAATTCGGTGTAATGCTGAAATTGCCGAACGGCAACGTAATCAGGATATTTCAGCATTAAATTTAGACGCCTGGCAAATGATTTTTGAAAAAATTGTTTTAGAAACAGCTTATTACGGATATGGTCGCAGAACATTGTTAGAATTAAATCAGGTGTTAAGTTTGCCGGACAAACAAAGAGGATCTGTGATGTCAATGGCTTTGTCGGGGGTTAATATCTTTAAAAATTCAGCTGTTCGTTGTCGAACATCCATGAATGATTTTAATTATGAACAACTACGAGGAATGAAAGACGAAGAAACGGGCGAATATAAACCAGTTACATTATATATGTCTGTACCGTATGAAGATTTAAAATCATCCGTCTTGTTAAGTACATTGTTTATTAACATGGCGACACAATATTTAATGGAATTTGGTCCCAATCAGGGGTCAGCCGGACCGTTCCCTGTTAGTTTTATTTTGGATGAATTTCAACATATGCCGTCATTGGAAAGTATAACAGATGGGATTATTTTTGGACGAACAAAACAAAATAAATTTTTGGTTTGTGTACAGGATTGGCATCAAATATCTTCAAAATACAGTCAGGAAACAGCTGATATTATTATGAGTTCTGTTGCTGTTCGGATTGTTAAACGACAAAACAACACAGTTACCCGACAACCGCTTTTAAAAGGAATTGAAACCTTAACAAAGGTGACTTATACGATCAAGGAAGATTTGACCCGATTTGATTTTACGGGACCGTTAACACCGGTAAAACAAGCGGCTTTTGGATGGGAAGATTTGCGAATGAAATGGAGCCGGACAACAAAAACATCAGCAGATACGGTTGTTGGTGGTTCTGGTTTGTTATCAATGGCAGTTGATAAACAATTAGTTTTATATGCAGGACATTTACGTCGTCCGATAAACAAAGCAACGACTCCATTGTGTTTTAAACATCCGGAGTATAAAATATTGACAGCAATGAAACCGGCGCCGGCTATACCTGATAATATAATCCGTGAGGCAGATGAAGTCAGTACAATCAGTCAAATGCATATTTCCGTTGTCAGTCCAAACGGGTAACGATATATGGTCACTGTAATTGTAAAAGGTTGGCTGTTACTTTTTATCTTATTTGTATCCTGCGTCTAACGCGGGGTTATTTTACGATTTTTTGCCCTTACTTTATTTCAGGATTGCATCACAAAATAATACATTGTTCGTGCCAGTTCTTTATGAGAAGCTAAAACAAGTTTAGATTGACGGTGGCATAAAGATTTTATTGTTATTTCAGATATTTTAAAGTTCTGCTGTTATCCCATACTCCGATATGGGGATCTTGTTTATTAGATAGTCATTCCGAAGTATATAAATTAACGGAAAGTGCATTGTTAAGTATTCAAAATCTTATTTGAATCTATGCAAAGTTATAAGGACTGCGGAGAAATAAACGTTCTTTCTTTAAAAAAAGCCGAGATAGAAGCAAGAAGAGCCTTGATTCGTATGGAAAATTGTTTTATTCAAATGAATGAAAAAGCATTTCATTATCTTGAAACAACGCCTCATTCACAGAAAGCCTTTTTATCACAAAAACAACAAAGACCGTCTTATTAATATTTTAATTTAATATCGTGCTATCAAATAGTTTTACAGATATAAAAAAACTTACCGATATCTATTACTCTTTCGGAACATATTAAACCTATCTGACGATTTGTGTCAGTTAATTAATGAAAGAGTCTGCCTTTATATATTTTAGACTATTTATTCGGTTCGAATGCGTTCTTTTCCTTTTTTGATATAAAGAGATAATCCGATGATTTCATTCATTTTATCAAATGATACCTGATCCAAATGCATTTCTAATTCAATTTCACGTAATCTGTCAATCATGGCGTTAACACGTGCTTCTAATTCCGCCCGTTCATCCGGACTTAATTTAGATAAATTTCGTCGCATTTGAGGTAATTCAGCTTCAATGCGGTCTCTTGTTTTTTCTAAATCTTTTAATACATTTACACCTTCTGTAGTAGCCGTTAACTCAATTACTTTATTATTAACAGCCACTTTTTCCCGATACATATCCCGAACGGGATCTAAAGGTGATGAAGCATTTTTTAATTTTGCTTGTGTGCGTGCAAAACTCATAAAAACATTACAACGATGTAAGTGATTAACTAATTTTTGAGTTGCCGTATAGTTTTTATCTCCGTACTTCATACGTGAAAAGATATCGGCAGCTGTTTGAAATTCCAACAAAATATCATTCTCAACCGTTTCAATTTGAGATAATTCCGTATCAGTAATTTTTCCGTCTGAAAAAGCTTCTTTTACAAACGAAATCAAATCACGATAACGGCCTAATATTGGAAAACGTGACTTTTGTAAATATTCCGGAACACTGTTGTTATATTGAGCTTCTTCTGACATGGTTTCCTCTCCTTTTTTACATATATCTCCCTATCCGTTACTAATATACTCCATTTTTTTACCCTGTTCAATCGTTTTTGTATATAAATACAAAAAAAATTTAAACAGGGTAACAAATTTTATTAAAATATATAGATTAAGCCAGTTCTTTTAAAACCGTATCAATGTGTCCGGGAATCTTTACATTTCGCCAAGATTGTGAGATGTCGCCGTTTTCATCCAATAAAAATGTACTGCGTTCAATGCCCATATATTTTCGACCATAC
>JAFZGR010000019.1 GCA_017555325.1 Alphaproteobacteria bacterium
TCGTTTTTTCAGAGAGGTTATAAGATATTCCAATTTGCCAATTCCGATGTGTGTTATAATTAAGTGTACTTGTTATTGAAAAATCACGAAGCATCCAGTTGTCAGAAATATTTTTTGCAAATTCTGTTTGTACTTGTGTGCGGGGTAAATAATAAATAAAACCGGCTGATAGGCCAAATGCTATACCGAGATGATGTGGAAAGGCATTTCCTCCATAGCGGAATAATGTGTTTGCTAAACTATATATATATAATTGTTTAAATGGTTTTATTGTTAAACCTGAACCACCTTTTAACGTGTACATCAACTTTTCTTCATTCGTTTTGGGATTCCATTCTCTACTAATATAAGTATCTATTTGGTATGATATGGGATGAAAGAGCGCATTATAGGGTGAAAACGAGCTGATTTTTATTAAATTAAGATGTTGAAATTGAAATCTGTTTTTTTGCGGATAATAGCGCAAGACGGTATCTAAAAAATTAATTTCAGCACCTTCTAATAATCCGATGGGTGATTCGTTTAAGGAATGATAAGCGGCTCGCCAACCGATTTCTGTAAATGGATTTCCTTTATGTGTGCCGGCTGAAAACTGTAAGCGCATCGAATCATGAGAGTTTAAAACTGAATCTTGTGGAACAATAATTTCTGATGATGGTGTTTCAATATTCCGACGAGCGGTTAATGTTTGTAAAGATTTTTTCCGATATTCTTTTAAAGATAAATGTTGTTTAACCCATTCATATTGTATATATTCATATGCGGTATCTAATATATCTATTTGACTTTTTTCAGGCAAATCTTTTAAATGGTTTAAATTATCTGTTTTAAAATAGTGAGTGAGTTCTTTTTTTTCGGTAGAGCTCATTTTTTCATAACGATATGCAATTCTGCGTTGGCGGGACGGGCGATATTTGACGTCTTTTACCATATTACTTCTTTTACTAATGGCTTTTACCGTATCAAGTGGAATTGTGTGAAGCGGAAATTCATCTGATAATTTTAATTCGGGACGAACGGCATCCAGGGCTTCCATTAATAAATATGAGCAGTTTTTTGTAAAGAAATAATAACGGGTTTGTGTGTGTCCGATTTCCCATAAGTGAGCAACAAAAAAATCTCGTTCCGAATCGCTTAAATTAAGTGTATATTCCCAAATATCTCGATTTTCCATGTTGTTATACATATTAATAACATTGTAATAAGGTTTTACGGTAAAACCGCCATAGTATCCGCCGGTTAACCCGTATATGGCATATAATGGTCCAGCTGTTTTTTCATCAACATAAGCCCCGTAGTTAACGCCGTGAGCAACTAATTGTGTTTTTCCCTCAGGAATGTCTATACGTATTAATGTGTGTCCGAACAATGAAGATGGATTGTTCATATAAGCATCTGTGTATAAGAAGGTAATGTTTGCCGGATTTAAATCTTTTTGGAATTTTTCAAATTCAGTGCAAGTTGGATAAGGGGTTTTGATTAATCCGTTTTTTTTAAGAAAAGTATATCGGGCAGGAAATAAACATTGTTTTGAAGTGTTTTTCTTTTGTGTAAACAATTTTATTGTTGATATTAATTCGGATTCGGGATTCGTTTTCCCGTCTTTTGATAAGAAAAAATTATCGGAATCAATTGAACTGATATAGTTTCCCCATAATTGAGGACGATAATGTACTAAACTTAACCATTGAGGTGAATAAGCGATTTGATGGATGTTAATAGAATTTTTTTCATTGTTGCAAAATGATTTAAACTCATTAGACTGTGTAATTGCTTTTGCAGATAAACAATAAGTGCATAAAATAAAAAAACAGAGAATCAAAAAGATAGATTGTTTGATTCTCTGTTTTGTCATTACAATATCCTATTAAGCAACCTGAATAGATAATAATTGTAATAATTCTGTTGCAACGGCAACAACTTCAACATCTTCAGAAGAGAAAATATCGTTGAAGTGTGTTTTGGCAACCAAAGCGACTTTTTCGGCAGGAACATCTAAAATGCCAGCGATTGTG
Source organism: Alphaproteobacteria bacterium (assembly GCA_017555325.1). Taxonomy (GTDB): domain Bacteria; phylum Pseudomonadota; class Alphaproteobacteria; order CAAHEQ01; family UBA3637; genus RGIG4140. Next base: position 2,016 of record JAFZGR010000019.1, read on the forward strand.
TATAATGTTTCTCCTTCGCCACGAGAAGCATCAAAGGCAAATTGTTCCATGTTGTTTTCTAAAAATGTCAAAAACATTCTTTGTGTACCACCGGTAATACGACCGTTTGGATCACAACCGGATGTTCCGGTAGAAATACCGAATGTTTGTGTTCCGAAAAAACCATTTGTTGTGACGGCTAGGACTTGCGGAACTAAACCAGATTGACCACGCCAAGCCATACTTCCTAAACCACAACCGGTACTGTCATGAGCTTGAGCTCCATTTGAGAAAGCAATCATTCCCAAAGCAGCAACAGAAGCTAAAATTGTTTTTTTCATACGATATCCTTTCAAAAATGATTTACATTGATAGCATAAAAGCAATCTTTTCAAAAAGCAATTGTTTTTTGCATAAAAGTGTATTTAGGGTATATACTTTTTCTGTTTTTGTAGAAGACAAGCTATTTAGTCCAATAGGAGGAATAAAATTCTTGCGAAATTTTGAATATTTTGATATAATTTATATGCAAAGTTATAAAGGAGACGATAATGAAAAAATATTTGTTTATATTGTTATTTGTTTTAGGCGCATGTATTGCAGGTCAAGCCATGGCTGCTGATGTTGTTTGCAATATTGGTGATGATTTTTCAAAGGCTGATACGTGTAATGTGCAAGATGTTGGAGCTAAAATGGGCTCCCCTTTGATTGATTCTAAAAAATAAAAATTAAAATAAGTTATTTTGTTTAATTCTGAATAATAAAAAAAAGACCGAAATTTTTCGGTCTTCTTTTTATACTTCAAATTTTTATTTTCCTGATAATAGTGCATCGATTAATTCTTGTACAGTCGGAATGTAACCGTCTTTATACATTGGATCTGTTCCGAAACGATAAGCTCGGTGGCCGGCAAACATCAGGTTATTATCAATACTTTCGCCGTGTGCAATAGCCGTTAATGTTTTGTTGATACAGAATGAACGGGAATCTGGTAATCTGTCCAGATGTCCATTTGCTTGTGACCAACCAGAGAATGCACAAGCAGAAAGGCAACCAACACAATTGACCCTGTCTGTTTTAATTTGTGAATCTTCTTCTTTTGTCAAGAAAATAAGGGATTTGTCAGGCGTGCGAACGGCAATGGGACGTTCACCAGCTTGATATGCATTTGCCCGTTTGAAGTCATATTCTGTTAAATAGACTGTATGCGCAGCTGAAACAATAAACGGTTTTACAAAAATGCCTTCCGGTTTTTCTGTATATGGCATTTCAGTGTCTTTTCTATCGAACAATGTTTGCATAAATTTATTTCTGACAGCGGAGGAGTAAAATCCTGTTGGTGAAAACTGTTGTAAAACAACGTCTTTTGGTTTTAATGCACGCAAGCATCCCTGCCATGCTTTTGCAACCGGACTTTCAATCGTTAATAACGGTCGTGTTCCTAATTGAAATGCAATTAAACCGATTTCAGGATTATCAATGTATTCATCAAATTCGGATAAATTCCAAACGCCACCGGCCATAACAATGGGAACGTGTTGTAAATTGTATTCATTTAATTGTTTACGCAAAGCAACCAAGCGTTCATATGGTCTTTCCGGTTTTTCAGGATTTTCCGAATTTGATAAGCCGTTGTGACCACCAGCTAACCACGGATCTTCATAAACAACACCGCCTAAATATTCTGGACAGTTTTTATAACTACGCAACCATAATGCTCGAAATGCTCGAGCGGAAGAAACAATCGGATAATAATATAAACCGTATTTTGCTGCAATTTCAGCTAATTTGTACGGCATGCCGGCACCGCAGGTAATCCCATGAACCAGTTTATGAACTTCGCCCAACATCCCATCAACAACAGGGACGGCTTCTCCCATTCTTTTTTGGTATTGAAAGCGAAGCGTTCCTAGCATTTGTTGTGCTTTTTCTCCAACAGCTTCTAATTTTTCCTGATATTTTTCAGGTGCTTTTTGAACTAAATTTTTCACAACGGATTCGCAAGAATTCATAACACCTTCCAAAATAGGGATACTTCCGCCCATTTCCCATAAAACGTTCATATGGATACGTCCGTTTCCACCGGAAATTTCGTGAGCGATTTTGGCTTGTGAAATACCTCCCTTAATAGACATTTCAATTAATTCGTTATGACGTTCTGCTCGTGTTTTGCGGGTATAAACTTTGGGAACGACTTTTCCTTTTTCATCAACAATATCCGCAAACACTCCGGAAATTGTTCCAACTGCTCCGGCTTTTGCCCAAGCACCGGAAGAATGTCCATCCGATACGGCAACACCTTTTCCGCCTTCAATCAACGGAATAACTTCTTTGCCGGAAATAACAATTGGATTTAATTTTTTCATAGGTACCTCTCTTTAAAATAAAAACATAATATCACTTTACTCATTTTTATATCAAAAATCAACAAAAAACTTTTTTTATACAAAAGATAAGAAAGTGAAGAAGAAATCTTGTATTTTTTATTAAAATTTAGCTATAATATAAGAAGTAATTTAAAAGGGGGATATAATGCTCTATTTGACTGGTGATAATATTTCAAAGGAAAAAGTTTTAAAATTGGCAAAAAAATGCGGATTGCCTGTATGGCCGTCTGTTGAGCGACCGTTTTTATATCAAGGTGATTTTAATCAAATGCCGACAGCCTTGTGTGTGCTTACTGAAAATTTAACGGAAACACGCCTACAAACACTTTTTCAAATTCCCATTTCGGCATTGGTCGATGCGAATGCAACCATTCGCAGTATTGTGGATTTTATTAATGTCCAAAAGGAAAATATTTATTCAGACGGATTGGGCTTTTTATTAACAGGACCAGTTATTTACAATATAGATGTTGCTCAAATTTTTACTAAAGCATTACAGGATAGACGTCATTTTTCCGATTTTCGGATGGCATCTATTCATTTAGCTTTACATGAAGCCTTAGTAAACGGATTAATTCACGGCAATTTGAATTTGTCCAGTTTAAAGCGACAAAATTTAACGGAATATCAAGAATACGGAAAAACCGTTCAAAAACGTTTGACCAAACCAGCATTTGCTCGTAAAGCAATTAGCATTACGGCAAAATGGACACGACCCAAAATGAAAATTACCATTCGGGATGAGGGAATGGGATATTCTTTATCTGAAATTTTAAAGCAATCCCCGACCATTCAGTCAAAATCAGGACGAGGATTGCGTATTATTGCAAGTGCTGCCGATTCGTGTACCATTGATAACTATGGAAAAGAAATTTCATTATCCTTCTTGCGGGAAAAACCAGAACAACCAGATATGGTTTCACCGATTAATGTTATTAAAAATGAAACGACAACGTCAAAAGAAGATTTGTCACAAGGAAAAGTTTTGATTATTGAAGATAATCAAAGTAATCAGGCATTATTGGCGGGATTATTGTCGCAATTAAATATTAAACAGATTGAAGTTGCCGAAGATGGAATTGACGGATTAAATAAAGTATTAACATTTGAGCCTGATTTAATTATTTTAGATATTACGATGCCGAATTTAGACGGTTATGAGGTTTTGCAACGATTGAAATCGGTTGAACATACCCGATCCATTCCTGTTTTAATTCAAACAGCCTCTGATACACGAGAGGCTCGTGATAAAACATTTCGTGCCGGAGCCTCTGATTTTATTACCAAACCGATTAATCCGTTAGAATTTTTTGCTCGTGTACGGATTCATCTTGAAAACAGATTGTTGGTTAATCGATTAAAAAGCAGATTAAAGCAAATTCATACAGAACTTTCTACGGCTCAAAATATGCAAATGAGCTTATTGCCGTGTCAGGCAACATTGATGGATATAAAAAAAAGATATGGATTGAATATGACATCATATTTTGAACCGTCGGATAAACTCGGTGGAGATTTTTGGCAGACTGTGCCGTTAAGTGATAATCGTATCGGTTTTTATTTGTGTGATTTTTCCGGTCATGGATTGGCAACAGCATTAAATACGTTTAGATTGCATACATTGATTTTTCAAATGCATTCACGTATTCAAAAACCATCTGATTTTTTAAACGAATTGAATCAACAATTATATCTGTTGTTGCAACGGGGACAATTTGCCACCTTCTTCTTTGGTATTTATAATCCGCAAAAACAGACATTGGTTTATTCCGGAGCTGCTGCACCAGCACCGTTTTATTGGAACGGAAGTAAGTGGAAAGCACTTGGTACAAGAGGATTGCCATTAGGGATTTCACAGTCGGCAACTTATACCAATCATACTGTTTCGTTCAAAGAAGGAAATCGGCTGTTCTTATATAGTGATGCCTTAACGGAAACATTTAATGAGAGCGGTCGTCAATCTAGTGAAAAAACACTTTTAAAGGTTGTGCAAGAAGAAACGAGTGGTGTTTCCATTCAGGAGGGAATGAGTGGGGTAATGCATCGTTTCTTTAAATTTGCACCACCGCCACCACAAGATGATGTGACGGCAGTTTTTATTGAAGCTGATAAATTGTTTCCCATTTTTTAAATTAAAGGATTGAAAATGATTAGATTATATACATCTGAAAGACTTTGTTCTGAAAAAATTTTAGTGCCGACTGAAAAGCAGGGACATTATTTACAACACGTTATGCGGTTAATGGAAAATGAAATTATTTCTCTGTTTAACGGGAAAGACGGTGAGTGGACGGCTGTTATTCGGTTCCCTAAAAAAAAGAAGATTGAATTATACATAAAAGAACAAATTAAGCCACAATGCACGGAAACAGATTGTATTTTGTGTTTTTCTTTAATCAAAAAAGAAAATACAGATATGATTTTGCAAAAAGCAACAGAGTTGGGTGTTACGGAAATTTATCCGATGATAACTGAACGAACGGTTGTTCGGCAATTTAATTTAGAACGTGCTCAGACGATTGTTGCCGAAGCGGCAGAACAATGCGAACGTTTAGCAGTTCCTGTTGTTCATCAACCTCAATCTTTACAGGAAACTATCAAACAATTACCCGAGAATTCCACTCCTGTTTATTTAGCTGAACGAGCAGATGCATCTGATAATTTGTCTCAGATTAAAATCCCTGCTTTTTTTATTGGGCCGGAAGGTGGTTTTTCCAGTTCTGAAAATCGGTTTTTGCGGGAGCAAAAAAATGTTAAAACTGTTCATTTGGGTAATACGATTTTACGGGCAGAAACAGCAGCTATTGCTATATTAAGTTGTTGGCAATTTCGGATTTTTTGATTGGTCTAAAATATATTGCTGCTTTGTTCGTCCCCGTTTATTTTGAGAAATCGGTTCTGGATGAATAACTAAATGCATTGTTGGATATTTTTGATGAATTTTTTCTTCTATAATGTCAGTTTTTTCATGTGCATCTTTCAGGCTTAATTCATCATCTAACGAAACGGAAAATTGTGCAAACATTTCATTGCCGGATAAACGGGTTTTTAAGTCAAAGCAGTCATATACTCCGGTAATAGAGCAAGCTGTTTTCTTGATTTCTTTTCGTATTTGTGGAGAGATTTCTTTATCCATTAACATATTGAGTGATTCTTTTAGAACAACAGAAATACTGTAAATAAGATATAGTGCAACAAGAATACCAAATAA